>DDQV01000158.1:0-250 GCA_002342785.1 Fusobacteriaceae bacterium UBA2433
TGGAATAATTATAGGAGAGAAAAAAATCCAATGGGTTTATTACGAGGTCTCTGAAAAATTTCTAAAAGAAAATATCTTCGTAAAAGAAATTTTAGAAACACGATTAACTGAAGAAATTTTTTTTAAAGATTTGAATAACTTTATATCTTTAGAATGTTAATATATTATAATTAGAGATATAATTTTATATTATATTATATCTTTAATATTTATTATAAATTTTTTTAACAATATATATGATTATATAATA
>DDQV01000158.1:272-7839 GCA_002342785.1 Fusobacteriaceae bacterium UBA2433
ATTAAGGAGGAAGACAATGAAAAAAGAAAGTGGAATTAATTTTTTTGAAAAATTTCTTACAGTCTGGGTAATACTTTGTATGATAGGAGGGATACTAATAGGAAGATATTTACCACAAATACCTACTGCCTTAGGTAGATTAGAATATGCAAATATATCTATGCCAATTGCAATATTAATATGGCTTATTATCTATCCAATGATGATTAAAATTGATTTTAAAAGTATAGTCAATGCTACCAAAAATTTAAAGGGATTAACTATAACTACCAGCATAAATTGGTTGATTAAACCTTTTACAATGTATGCTTTAGCAGTACTTTTTTTAAAAGTAATATTCAGTGATCTAATCCCATCAGAACTTGCTGATGAATATATTACTGGAGCAGTTTTGTTAGGAGCAGCTCCTTGTACAGCTATGGTATTTGTATGGAGTAAGTTGACCAAAGGAGATGCAGCTTATACATTGGTACAAGTAGCAGTCAATGATCTTATCTTATTAGTTGCCTTTGTTCCTATTGTAGGATTGTTATTAGGTGTTTCAAATGTTACAGTTCCTTATACAACACTTTTTCTATCAATAGTTTTATTTGTGGTTACTCCACTTATTGCAGCAGGAATTACTAGAAAGGTAGTAATTGCTAATAAAGGATTAGATTATTTAGAAAATACATTTATTAAAAAATTTGATAAGAGTACGATGACAGGATTATTATTAACTCTTATTATTATATTTTCTTTTCAAGGAGATAAACTTATTACTAATCCATTAGATATAGCACTAATTGCTGTACCTCTTACTATTCAAACATTTTTAATATTTATTGTAGCATATATTTGGGCCAAAAAATGGGGAATGCCCCATGAAGTTGCTTCTCCTGCTGCAATGATTGGAGCTAGTAATTTTTTTGAATTAGCAGTAGCAGTAGCTATTTCATTATTTGGTATTGATTCAGGTGTAACTTTAGCAACAGTAGTTGGACTTTTAGTTGAGGTTCCTGTTATGTTAATTTTAGTGAAAATTTCAAATTCAACAAGAAAATATTTTAAAACTGAAGTGAAAACTGCATAATAATAAAAAATAAAATAAATTTGGAGGAAATAATTATGAAAAAAATGCAAATTTTTGAACCAGCTATGTGTTGTTCTACTGGTCTTTGTGGAGCGGGAATAGATTCTGAATTACTTAGAATATCTGCTGCGTTATCTACATTAAAAACAAATGGTATCGAAGTTGATAGATTTAATCTATCAAGTTCTCCCCAAGAATTTATTGATAATAAAATTGTAAATGATTTTATTAATAATACTGGTGTGGATAATTTACCGATTATACTTTTAAACGATGAAATTATAGTAGGTGGAAGATACCCAAGTAATGATGAGTTGGTAAAATTTTTAGAGATAAAAGATAATCTATTTCAAGAGGAAGAAAAAGAATCAACAAATTGTTGTTGCTCTGGTGGAAATTGCTAATAAACTTATTATAATTTAAAAATAGAGAGGCTGAATTACTATGAATATATTTAATCCAACAAATATATCTCTTACGAAATATTTGTTTTATACAGGAAAGGGAGGTGTAGGGAAAACTTCTACAGCATGTGCAACTGCTGTAAATCTTGCAGATAGTGGAAAGAAAGTATTGCTTATAAGTACTGATCCTGCTTCAAATTTACAAGATGTATTTGACACGAAACTTACAAATATAGGAACTCCAATAAAAGGCGTACCTAATCTTAAAGTTGCAAACCTTGATCCTATAAAAGCTGCAAGTGAATATCGAGAAAGTGTTATCTCTCCCTATCGAGGAAAACTTCCAGAAGTAATTCTAAAAAATATGGAGGAACAGTTATCAGGTTCGTGTACTGTTGAAATTGCAGCTTTTAATGAATTTGCAAACTATATTACAGATGAAAGTGCAAAAATAGAATATGATTATATTATTTTTGATACAGCACCGACTGGACATACACTAAGAATGCTACAATTACCATCAGCTTGGACTAACTTTATAGGTGAAAATGCACAAGGTGCATCTTGCTTAGGACAACTTTCAGGACTTGAAAGTAAAAGAGAGATGTACAAAAAAGCCATGGAAACTTTATCTGATAAAAGATTAACAACACTTATTCTTGTGGCTCGTCCTGAACACGTTCCTTTGAAAGAAGCAGAAAGAGCATCTAAAGAACTTCGTGAAATTGGTGTAAATAATCAAATACTCGTAATAAATGGTATTCTTTCATCTTACGATGATGATATCTCTAAAGGACTATATGATAAACAACAAAAAAGTCTTTTAGATTTTTCTAAAAGTTTTGAGGAACTAACAACTTATAGTATTCCCCTTAGGGCATATAATATTGTTGGATTAAAAAATATTAAGTCCTTCTTGTGTGAAGATGATTATATTATTTCTGATGATAGATTAAATGTTAGTGATATGCCTGATTTAAATAAGATAATTGATAATTTACATTCGAGTGGTAAAAAAGTTATATTTACCATGGGAAAAGGTGGAGTAGGAAAGACAACTATCGCTGCTGCAGTTGCCTTAGGCCTTTCAAAAAAAGGAGAGAAAGTCCATCTTGCTACTACAGATCCTGCTGCACATCTTAAATTTTTTATTCAAGAAAAAGAAGGTATTACTCTAAGTTATATAGATGAAGAAAAAGAATTGGAAAGATATAAGATAGAAGTATTATCTAAAGCAAAAGAGTCAATGTCAAAAGAAGATATTACATATATAGAAGAGGATTTAAAATCTCCTTGCACTCAAGAGATTGCAATATTTAGAGCCTTTGCAAATATAGTAGAAAAATCTGAAAATGAAATTGTTGTTATAGATACAGCACCGACTGGACATACACTGTTACTTCTTGATTCTACACAAAGTTATCATAAAGAAATTCAACGTTCACAGGGAGATATACCAGAATCTGTAAAAAAATTACTTCCAAGACTTAGAAATAAAAATGAGACTGAAGTTTTAATTGTTACCCTAGCAGAAGCTACTCCTGTTTATGAAGCTATACGTTTAGAAGAAGATTTAAAACGTGCTAGAATTCATAATGAATGGTGGATAATTAATTCTTCCCTTCTTACCACTAACACAACAAATAAAATATTAAAAGCAAAAGCAAGTAATGAAGTTAAATGGATTAATAAGATAGAATCACACTCTAAAGGAAGTTTTGCAGTGATACCTTGGAATCACCATGATGTTGAAGGGGATAAAATTTTAGAATTAATTAAAAAATAAATATTTTAAATAAACAACTATCTCAAATAGTTGTTTGAGACTGTAGACAAGTGAGTTTACAGTCTTTTTTTATATTAAAATTTTATCTTTGAAATATTTTAATATAAAATCAGAAAAAATAATTTTATAAAAAAAGGAAATAAAAAAAAATAGTGTATAATAAAAAGGTTAAGTTTATAAATTAGAGATTGTTTTTAGGAGGAAAAAAATGAAAAAAATTATGTATATTTTTAGTATTTTAATAATATTGGTACTTACAGCTTGTGGTGGAGGAAAAAAAGAAGCCCAAGAAGAAGTAAATTTAGATACAACAGAACAAGTATTGAGATTTAATTTAGATGCAGACCCGCCATCTGTTGATCCACAATTAAATACCGATTCATCTGGAGCAATGGTAATTAATAATACTTTTGAAGGACTGATGAGAAATGACGCAACAGGAAAACCTGAACCGGCAATGGCAGAATCTGTAGAGATTTCAGAAGATAAAACTGTATATACATTTCATTTGAAAAAAGATATAAAATGGTCAGATGGTAAAGCTGTAACAGCAAAAGATTTTAAATATGCTTGGCTTAGAGGATTAGATCCAGAAGTAGCATCTGAATATGCTTATCAACTTTATTATATTAAAGGTGGTCAAGATTATTTTAAAGGAGATGGAAAGAGGGAAGATGTAGGATTAGAAGTAATAGATGATACAACTTTGAAAGTAACTTTAGAAGCTCCTACACCATATTTTTTAAATTTAGTAACATTTTTTACATATATGCCTGTAAGGGAAGATATAGTAAAACAAAAACCTGAAGGATGGGCAAAGGATCCTAAATTAACAGTGTCAAATGGTCCCTTTGTTGTATCGGAATATAAGATGAATGATAAGATCATATTAACTCCAAATGAAAATTATTGGAATAAAGAAAATATTAAATTAAAAAAAATTGTACTTACTATGATTATAGAAGGAAGTACTGTACTTACAGCATATGATAACGATGAGATAGATGTTATTTCTGGTCAAGTACCTGTACAAGAAATTCCTAAAAGACAAATGGAAGATCCAACTTTTAAAACTTTACCTTATTTAGGAACATATTATTATCTATTTAATGTAGATAAAGCTCCTACTAACGACATAAACGTAAGAAAAGCACTTTCTCTTGCTATAGACAGGGAAGCAATTGTAAAAGAAATTACTAAGGCAGGACAGATGCCAGCTACAGGATTTGTTCCTAATGGACTTATAGATTCTAAAGGAAATGATTTTAGGGCTACTGCTGGTGATTATGATATGTCTACAACAGCAAATGTAGAATTAGCAAAGGAATATTTAGCTAAGGCAGGATATCCTAATGGAGAAGGGATGCCTCCTATAGAACTTATGTATAATACAAGTGAATCTCATAAATCTATAGCAGAAGCAATCCAAGATATGTGGAAAAAAAATCTAGGAATAGATGTTACTTTAGCTAATCAAGAGTGGGCAGTATTTAAAACTACAAGAAGTATGGGTAATTTTCAAGTAATGAGATCTGTATGGCTTGGAGATTACAATGATCCTATGACATTCTTAGATATGTGGACTTCGTATTCAGGAAATAATAATGCTCAATGGAGAGCTACAGAAGATGGTAAATTTCCTGAGAATAAAAAATTTACAAACTTAATTGAGGAATCTAAATTAGTTAGTGGTGTACAACGTGATGAAAAACTTTATGCTGCTGAAAAAATAATGATGGAGAATACGATTATAGCTCCTCTTTATTACTATACAGGTGTGGTAATGATAAAAGATAGAGTTAAAAATTGGGAGAGAGATATATTAGGAACTTGGTATTTTGGAAATTCAGAGATAGCAAAAGAAACTAAATAATAATAAAAAAGGTATCAAAAATAATATTATTTTTGATACCTTTTATAATTTTAATATAAAATTATGCTGACAGTATATTTGAAATCTGAATAGCAACTCCTAAATGTAATGATTCTTCATCTATATCAAAATTTTCATTGTGAGCTGATGCAGTTATTTTTTTTTCTGTATTTTTAACACCTAAATAAAAAAATGCTCCAGGAATTTTTTCTAGATAGTATCCAAAATCTTCTACACCCATATTAGGTTTTTCTTTTTCAAAAACATTTTCTACTCCTAATATTTTTTCTGCATTTTTTTTAATCAAATCTACCATCTTATCATGGTTGATAAGGGATGAATAACCTTTTTCAATCTTTAAGATTCCTTTTCCTCCCATGGCAATAGGTAGAGTCTCAACTAAAACTTTTAATTTTTTTTTAACTAACTCTCTAACCTTTGGATCTAAAGTTCTTAAGGTACCAGTTAACTTTACAGAATCTGCTATAATATTGTGAGCATTTCCTCCTTGAATCTTTCCAATAGTTAAGACAGCACTATCTCTAGCATCTATCCGACTAACAAGTGATTGCATAGCTGTTATTAGTTGAGCTGTAATTACAATTGCGTCTACTCCATCTCCAGGATATGCTCCATGAGCAGATATTCCCTGAACCTCTATATCGATATTATCTGAAGAAGCATTCATCTCTTTATATCTATATTCTGCAGTTCCTTTTTCTATAAGAGAGCTCACATGTAAACCAAATATAGAATCTACATCTTCTAAAACTCCCTCTTTAATCATAGGTTCTGCTCCTCCTGTAGTTTCTTCTGCAGGTTGAAATATAAATCTTATATTAACTCTCAATTCATCTTTTTTTTCACTGAGTATCTTAGCTACTCCTAAAAGAATAGTAGTATGTGCATCGTGACCGCAAGCATGCATAACTCCAATATTTTTGGATTTATAGGAAACATTATTTTTTTCCAAAATAGGTAAAGCATCTATATCAGCTCTAAGGGCTATAGTCTTTAATGGATTTTTTACTTTTATCTCTCCAACTACCCCAGTTTTTGCCATCTTCTTATATGGAATTTTAAATTCATCTAAATATTCACAAATTTTTTCTTGAGTACGAAACTCTTCCATTCCTAACTCTGGGTACATATGAAGATCTCTCCTGACTTTTGAAAGCCATGGAGATATTTCTTTTGTTAATTCTAAAATTTTACTACTGTCCATAAAAAATAACCTCCAAAATTTTAAATTTTTTAACATATAAATTTTATTTTTTTATTTAACGGCTCCCTCTAAACTTTTAATGGTTAAATTATCACAATCTATCTCTAGTTCTATCCCTAAAGGAAGAGTTACCATAGGTTTACAATGACCAGATTTAAAATTATAAATAATAGGAATATTTAATTTTTTTAATCTGTCCCCTAAAAGATCCATGAGGGATATATCAGATTTTGACCCAGGAAGACAGTTATTAAAATCTCCTAAGATAATACCATTTAACTGATTTAATTTTCCAGAATTTAAAAGTTGTGACAGAGCACGATCGATCTTATAGGTAGGTTCTTTGATCTCCTCTATAAATAATATTTTATCTTTGAAATCAAGTTCATTTAAAGTTCCCATATCTCCCATAAGGGTAGTTAGATTTCCACCTATAACAACTCCAGAAGTTTTTCCTTTTGTAAAAGATCTTAACTCTTCAGGATTTATTATCTCTTTAGACTTAGTATTTCTTACACTTTCTATAAATGAATCTAAAGTAAATTTATCTATATCAAAAAAATTAGAAGTTGCCATGGGACCATGAAATGTAATGAGTCCGGCTTTTTGATTTAATGCACTATGAAGTGTTGTTATATCGCTATACCCTATAAATATCTTTGGATTTTTTTTAATCATCTCTATATCTAGATCTTTTACAATTCTAATACTTCCAAATCCACCACGAAGACACATGATTGCATCTATCTCTGAATCTCTAAAGAAGTTATTTATATCTGATACTCTATCTTTATCTATCCCTGCAAATGAATTCCAAGTATCAAAGATATGTTCTCCTAATTTTACTCTATATCCGAGATTTTCTAATTCGATCTTTGCTCTGAGTATCTCACCTTTAGAACCTGAATTAGCAGGAGCTACTATTCCTATGGTATGTCCTTTTTTTAATTTTTTACCCTTTAGCATCTCTCTCCTCCTTTTCGTATAAAAATAGATCTTTATCTTTAAAAAAGATAGGTTATAATTTTTATTTATATTTAATACTTTGATTTTGTATCTAGATTCTACCATGAATTTTTAATTTTTTTTCACTAAAAAAGATGAATTATTACACAATTTATTTTATTTTTAGAAAAATTCAAAAATTAAAATATTGAATTTTTGATAAAACTTAAGAGATGAAAAATAGATAAATAAATTAAAAACT
>DDQV01000007.1:0-12918 GCA_002342785.1 Fusobacteriaceae bacterium UBA2433
CTTTTCGTCAAGCTTTTTTTTGTTTTTTTAAAAGTAAATTATATAACTCGATTTGTGCAAATTTTAAAAACAAATACTTTTTTACAATATAATTTTTTTACTCAGGAATTCTTAAATAAAGAGGGAAAATTTAAAATTAATTTAAGACAAATATTTATTAAAATCAGAGTTTAAAGATAAAATGTTCATAGACAGGCACTCCCTATTTAAATTGTTTTTATGGTGATTACAATCTTACACTAAGAGTGTCTATTTTTTTATTTATTTTTTGCACAAGTCAAGTTATGTACTAAAAAATTTACATAGACGCTGTGAATTAGTTTTTATTCTTATAGTTTAGTCTATTTTTTTAAAGTTTTAACCATAATTCTATGTTTAATTGTTAATTAGTTAAATAACTCTCGATGTTTTATATGTAATAAGGATATGTTAACATAGTTTTTATAGGACACAACGTCAAATAAATTATTCAAAGAGTGATAACTATGATTTTGTTGTTATCGATGTTGCTAAAAATAAACACAATTGATATATTTTTGATTCTTCTAAAAAGATAATTGAAACAAAGTTTTCTTTTCTAAATTCTTTAGAAGGTTTTACAACTTTTAAAAATATTTTATCCTCATACTCAGATAATTTATCCAATATAAAAATAGGAATAGAATCAACTGGTCGTTTTAACAATAATGTTATCAATTTTATTCGTAAAAACAGTCTAGAGTTAAAATTTTTAACTCACTTGCCGTAAATCTTTAGCGTAAAACTATGACACCACTTCAAAAGAATAAAAAAGATAAAATTGATACACAAATTATAGCTCAAATACTTTTCAGAGATAATTCTAATTCCTACCTACCTATAGATTACCACATAAATGAATTGAAATCACTAGCAAGGCATAATATAGATTAATCGGTCATTGCGGAAAATACAAAATATTCGTTACAAGAATATTTAATCTGTACTCTTTGTCAAAGATATATAAAAAAGAGTGGGACAATATTTAAGCATTCAAAAGATGATTCCTGTATTCTACAGGAGTCATCTTTTTTAAATTCCATTGATATCTATGGTTATTGTAATAATTCATAAATTTTTTCATCTCTTTTTTGACTGCATTTAAATCTTTACATTTTTTTAATTTTAAGTTATCCAAAACTTCATAAACTAGTATTTTATTAGTTGCCCCATCTTTAATTACTGATAGGTATACTCTCTGTCCATTTCCATAAGCTAAATAACTAATATCTATTAACATTACTTTCATAGGAATTCCTTGTTTAAACTCTCTATTTAAGGTATTCGGTAAAGTACTGTGTTCTTTAGTCGCTTTAGTAATCTGTTTATATTTATTTGGTTTTCTATGAGGGCAAATAATACTATATTTTCTCATTATTCTACCTATTTTTTTTAGATTATAGATAATGTTGAAATCATTTTCTAAATTCATTTTTATTGATCTAGCACCTTTTTTGTAACCTTTTTATTAAAGGCTTTTAAAATAATTTTTTTAATCTTTAAATCTTCTTCTTCCTTCAATAGCAAAGATTTTTTAGAATTTAAGTAATTGTAATATCCAGATCTTGAAACTTTAGCTTGATGGCATAAAAACACTGTCATTCTGTACAAATTGTATTTATTGTTTGTTGCTTCAATCATTCTAAAAATATCTAGTTTTTTTACCAGCCCCTTCTCATTTTTTTTAACTTTTTTAGAAATTCATTCTCAATTTCTAAAAATTTAATTTTAGCCTCTGGTTTTTCCATTTTTTCAGCATCAGTTAATTCTCTACTTTTAGGTCTTCTTAAATACCGTTCTCTAGAGTCTTTCAAACCTAAAAGACCTTCTTTGTCATATGATTTTTTCCACCTTTGTATAGATTGCTCTACTCTTTTAATCCCAGTCATTTCAATGTAAAAACTATTTTCTTCAAAGATTATTTTAGGTAATTGCCCTTTAAAATACTCTTCAACAAATTTTTCTTTAAATTCAAGAGCATAAACAATAGATTTAGATGAAACTCTCATAACATTTTTATTTTTAGATAGTGTTTTAATTTCTTTCTTAGTAAATAATTTTTTAGATATTTGAACTCCTTGATCTTTATTTTTAAGTATACAAAACCTGTAGATTTTGACACTCTTTTTTTCTAGTGTCTAGTCTACAGATTACAGTATAATTAGATATTGCTTTTCCTTAACTAAGTGGTGCAGTTTGGTTAATGCATCAAAAGTCTTCTCATGCTTTATTATTGGAGTTTTCTCTAACTAAATTAACAAATATCTTATCTAAAAATTCATAAGGATATTATACTAAAAAAAAAGCTAAAGAAATTAAATTCCTTGTAACTAATTCTATTGACACGAGCGAATGGTCAATTAGTTTCGAACTGCAACAAAGCATAGGACTAATTCAGAACATTCAATATAAAATAGATCTCTTAGATAAGAAAATCAAAGAAACCGTAATAGCAACCAAAAAACCATTAGTACAATTCCAGGAATATATTATGTTCTAGCTAGCATTATCTTATCTGAAATTGGAAATGTTAAAAACTTTTCTAATTCTGATAAGTTATTAGCTTTCATAGGATTAAAATTTTCACCTCATCAATCGGGAGACTATACTACAAATATGGCCAAAATGGTTAAGAGAGGTTCAAAATACTTCTACTGGACTCTATTAGAAGCAGTTAGAACAGGTAAAAGTGCAAGAGTTCCTATCTTTAAAGATATATCAAGGAAAACATCATTTAGTAGCCATGAGTCATACAGCTAGGAAATTACTAAGAGTCATTTTTCATTTATTAAAAACAGAAGAAACATTTATGAGTAGTTAATCAAAAAATCTAAATCGATATACTCTTTTTGTGATGTGATTTTTTTTAATTTAGCTATAAAAATATTAACTATTTTTACTTAACTTCATATAGTTAGTCTTAAAATATTATTATTAAATATATTTCTATTTCAGAAAAAAGTTATCACGACACATTAAACATTATTTCACTTATAAATTTTTAAATAAACTTATTTTTTATAATTTCCTATGTAATAAAAAAAATCTCCTTAGAGATTTTGAATTTAATATATGGCGGGAGTGACGAGACTCGAACTCGCGACATCCTGCGTGACAGGCAGGCACTCTAACCAACTGAGCTACACCCCCATGATACATACTATAAATGGTGCTCACAACAGGACTTGAACCTGTGACCCCCTGCTTGTAAGGCAGGTGCTCTCCCAACTGAGCTATGCGAGCATATTACATTTGGTAGTCCGTAGGGGAGTTGAACCCCTCCCGCTTGAGTGAAAACCAAGAATCCTAACCGATAGACGAACGGACCACAATTGTAATATAAATGGTGCCTTGAAATGGATTCGAACCATCGACCGCTCGGGTATGAACCGAGTGCTCTAGCCAACTGAGCTATCAAGGCAATTTTGGTGGAGATAAGCGGGGTCGAACCGCTGACCTCCGCAGTGCAAGTGCGGCGCTCTCCCAACTGAGCTATATCCCCAAAATGGTACGCCTAAGTGGACTTGAACCACCGACCTCACGCTTATCAGGCGTGCGCTCTAACCAGCTGAGCTATAGGCGTATATGGTGGTTGGAGAAGGATTTGAACCTTCGAAGGCTGAGCCGGCAGATTTACAGTCTGCTCCCTTTGACCACTCGGGAATCCAACCACTAATATTTATATCTCACGCAGAGATACGATTTATTATATAAAATAATATAAATTTTGTCAATTTTTTTTTAGTTTTTTATATAGATTTGATCATTCTCAATAACTATTTTGACTTTTCCTTCTTTTTGTAAAATATTTAAATATTTAAATAACTCTACTTCTCCTCTTTGAAGTAATTCAACCATCTCATAAATACTATATTTTCTTTTAGAAAGCATATTTAAAATAAGTTCTTCTAATTTTTCACTGTATTTAGGAAATTCCTCCCTAGAAGTATATTTTTTTATGATCTCCACCGAATTTAAATTATGACTCTCAAAAAAATCTTTAATCTCAGTTAATCTTTTCATAGAAGCTGGTTTTATATCTTCTGTAGCTCCTGGTCTAGCAAGGGTATTTAATTGAATTACAGTTACTTTTTTATCTTTCAAATATTCTACAAATTTTTTTAGTTCCTCATCACCGTCATTTATTCCTTCAACTATAAAAATTTCTAAGTATACTTCTTTTTTAGTTTCCGATAAAAATTTAGTCATACCGTCTAATATATTTTTAGCGTGTAAACCTTCAATAGGTCTATTTATCTTTTCAAATATATCCTCTGATATCGCATCTAAAGATGGAATAATTAAATCTGCTTCTTCCAAAGCTTCTCTGACATCTGAATCATTTAAAAGAGTTGAATTAGTTATCACTGCTATTTTTCCACTATATATTTTCCTTATTTCTCTTATAATCATACCTAGATCTTTATTTAATGTTGGCTCTCCACTTCCTGAAAAAGTTATATAATCAGGAGTTAAATTTTGTAATATATCTTTTACTTCTTCAATCAATCTATCTATATCTATATAACTATCTCTTCTATTATAAAATTTTGTTGTAGATCCACACTCACAGTAGATGCAATTTAAATTACATGTTTTAGACATAACTAAATCAACTCCTAGAGAAACTCCTAATCTTCTAGAAGGTACTGGCCCAAATATATATTTATACACTTTTATCCCCCTATTTTACAATTTTATTTTTCCTAATACCAATGAATATATAGTTGATGCTAATTTCAATGGATTATGTCTTACAGTTTTATTTTCACTTATTTCGATCAATGGTTCTTTAATTATCTTAAGAGAATATTTTCTAAGATTTTCTAAATCTATTTTTATTTCTTTAACATTTTGTTCCTTATATTTCTCCAAAATATCATTTGGTATTTTTTTACTATTCACTATAACTGAGTTAAAAAATTCCGTTCCAACATGGGAATATATAGCTTTAATATGATCTCCAACACTATAACCAGTAGTTTCTCCTGGTTGTTCCATAGCATTAGATACATATATTTTATGAGCTTTTGATTTTAATATAGCATCTTTTATCTCTTTTATAATTAAATTTGGCATAATACTAGTATAAAGACTTCCTATACCTACTATGACCATATCGGCTTTTTCTATTGCATCTATTGTTTCTTTAACTACTTTTGGCTCTTTATCAAAATAAACTCTTTTTATTTTCTTATGGATATTTGGAATCTTAGACTCTCCTACAACTATCTCTCCATCTTCCATCTCTGCAATAAGAGTACAACTACTTGAAGTAGCCGGCAGTACAGTTCCTTTAATATTTAATACTTCATTTAATGCCTTTATTCCATCTACTATATTCCCTTCAATATTTATCATAGCTGTCAACATAAGATTTCCAATTGGATGACCAGCTAAATCACTGGTTCCACCAAACCTATAATTTAAAAGTTCCTCTCCCTTACTTTCAAATTCACTTAGAGCAATCATAACATTTCTGATGTCACCTGGTGCAGGAATATTAAATTCTGTCCTAAGTCTACCAGAAGATCCTCCATCATCTGCTACTGTAACTATAGCAGTTATATCTAATGGAAAATACTTCAACCCCCTTAATAAATTAGAAAGACCTGTCCCTCCTCCTAACACCACTATCTTTGGTTTTTTCTCCATAATTTTCTCCTTTATTTAACTTGATACCTTAAGTATAACACAAGATTATTTTATGTAAAAATAAGAATAATCTCTTATAATTTTAAATAATTAAAAGTAAAACTTAACCCCTTAAAACTATTATATAACCCCAATTTATTCCCTATATTTCATACTGATTTAAATATATATTTTTCTTACTACCACTATTATTTTTAATTAAAAATTTTGTAACGACTTAAGACTATTACTTGACACGAAAGTAATAAGCCTTTAATATAAAGAAGTATTTTTAAAAACAATTATAAATATTTTATTAAAAGATTTATCAGTAAAAAAACAAAAATTATTGAAGGAGTGTAAAAATGATCTTTAACAAAACTATGAGAATTATTTGGTGTATTTCTTTTTTAATAAGTTTATTATCAATTCTTATTTTTAACTATGATAATATTTTTAGATTAGGATTTGGAATAATTTCAGCTATATTATTTATTGTAGACTTTATGATGGTATCAACTATTTCTAAAAAATTAACTATTTCTAAAATATTTGAAAGAAGATGGCATCTATTTGCAATTTTAACTCAATGGCTTTTTTGGGTAATGCTCTTATATATTCCATTTAGAGCAGAACTAAGTTTAGCTTATAAATTATTTTTTATAGTTGACTTATTTGTTGTAACAACATTTGCATTTTACAAATTTACAAATCAAAAATAATAATAAAAAAAGAAGAAAATTTAAAATTAAAATTAATTCAAATTTTCTTCTTTTTTTTATTTGATCTATATAATTTGATTATACAGAAAATTTATAACCTATTCCCCAAACAGTTTTAACAAATTTTGGATGTTTAGGTGAATCTTCTATTTTTTTCCTAAGATGTCTAACATAAACCATGACAGAATTATTATCTATAACAGTATCTCTCCAAACATATTCATATAGTTGCTCTTTAGTAAATACTCTATTCGGATTTTCCATAAAGAATTTCATCAACATTATCTCTTTTGAAGTACACACTATTTCCTCTCCATTTTTAAATAATTGATAAGTATTTATATCTAATACAAAAGGTTCTCGAATTATTTTTCTAGAAACATTTTGCATCTTCTTAATTTTTTCCCCTCTTCGAAGATGAGCTTTTATTTTTGCAATTAAGACTGCCATACTAAAAGGTTTAGTGATATAATCGTCAGCTCCCATTCCAAGAGCAAGAATTTTATTGTAGTCTTGTTTCTTACCACTAAGAAAAATAACGGGCACTTCAATACCCTTCATCTGAATCTTTTTTAAGATTTCAAAACCATCTGTATCATTTAGCATAACATCAAGAATAATTAGATCAAAATTTTGATTATCAATAATGTTTTCAGCTTCAACTTCTGTTGAAGCTGATAATATGTTAATGTTTTCAGGTTCAAGAGCTTTTTCTATCATCTTGCATATAACCTTATCATCATCAACCAATAATACTTTAAAACTTCTCAAAATGAACCTCCTAAAAACAATAGATCAAATAATCATATAAAACTACTACATATATAATACTATATAAGTCCAAAAAATGCATATTTAATTATATTTCTTAAAAAAATTTAAAAAATAAATTAATATAAATATATAATATTAACTTTTCAGATAGAGATTAGTACTGTATTTAATTTGACAATATAGGAAGTGTCGACTTATCATATACAATATAATAGAATTAAATGTTTAATTAATTTTAAGGAGTAACCATAATGAATAAAAAAAGATTAAAACAATTATTTATAATTTTAGTAGGAGTAATTTCCCTTTTAATTATTCAAATAAGTAGAAAAAGTTTTTTAAATTATGAAAAAATAATAGTTTCTCAACAACAAGAACAACTCTTAACAATCTCAAGATTAGTTGGAAGAAGTATATTAAATTTTGTAGAAGATAAAGTAAAGATGGTTGATTATTTAGCTGAGAATATAAAACCTGATCTTTTTAAAAAGGATAAAAATAATTTGATCTTAAAAAAATTAAAAGCTTTTAATAAAACTAATGGAGATCAAATCTCAAATCTTCAATATATAGATTTTGTGGATAACGTTAATCTCATATATCCTGGTAGTCTAGTAAATAACATTAGTTTTAAAAATAAATATGAATTTATTGAAATAATGAAAACAAAAAAAATAATGAAAGGAACCTATATTGGAGAAGTTTATAAAATAGCTGATAAAGCCTATGCATTTAATATATTTAAACCTGTTTATAAAGATAAAAATCTTATTGGAACCATAATTGTAAAGATAGATATTAATGATATGTATAATTTAATTGTTAAACCTGTAAGAGCAGGAAAGTTTGGTTATGCAATGCTAAAAAATAGTGATGGAATTATAATTATGCACCCTGTTGAAGAACAGATTGGTTATGATATATTGGTAGACAGAAGAAAAAAATATCCTGATCTAGATTACAGTGAGTTAGAGGAACTTGTCAGAAGACAACTTAGTGGCGTCGAAGGGACCCATATCTATCATTCCTACTGGTGGCCACAAAAAAAATTAGTAAAAGTAAAAAAATTCCAAGCCTTTACACCTATCGACATAACTAGAAAATTTTGGATTGTTGCAGTAACAATGTCTTACGATGAAATTCATGGAGCAATAAAAAAATATTCATATAATATAACTGCAATTGCACTGGCATTTATCACTATAATTTCACTGGCATTATTTATAGTTATGAGGATGATTAGCAATAAAGAAGCTCATAAAATTGAGATGAACTACTTAAAAGAGATAAATGAATCAAGTGAAGATTTAAGACAAAAAGACACTGAACTTCATCAAAGAAAAAAATTAGAAACTGTGGGAACTTTAACAGGTGGAATAGCTCATGAATTTAATAATATACTGACACCTATAATGGGTTACTCAGAGATGATCCTCATGGGATTAAAACCTGAAGATGAGATCTATGATGACATGAAAATAATTAATGATTCCTCAAAAAAAGCTAGAGATGTAATCGATCAGATCTTATCCTTTAGTGGTGATAAAAATATAATAATCCAATATAAAGTTTTAAAAATAAATAGAGTAGTAAAAGAAGCACTAAATTTTTTTGAATCGGCTAGTCATTCTAATATAAAAATAAATAAAAAAATTTCAGAAAATAGTGGAAATGTTTTTGCTAATGAAACGCAGATCTATCAAGTACTTTTAAATCTGTGTATAAATGCATATAATTCTATGAAAGAGAGGGGGGGAGAACTCGATATAGAACTGTCTGTAATAGATTATAATAAAGATAAAAAACTAAAAAAAAGTGGACTAGATAATAAAAAATATATTAAATTAAGTGTCAAGGACGATGGATCTGGACTTGACAAAGAGAGGGTAAAACAGATCTCCGATCCTTTTTCTTATGAATCTCAATATGAAAATAATACAGGCTTTGGTTTGTCTGTTGTTATGGGAATAATTACAAAACACGGTGGAAGAGTATTTATAGAAAGTGAAGTTGGAAAAGGAACTAAGATCGATGTATATTTACCTCAATCAGATAGAAAAATTAAGATTGATAACCTTAATTTTGAAGTATCTCAACATGGAAATGAAAGAATTTTAATAATCGATAAACAAGAAATTATAATAAAACCCTTAAAAAAACAACTTGAAGAATGGGGATATAAAGTTACTATATATACCGATACTTCAGAGGTTGTGAGAAATTTTAATATACTTAAAGATAAGATAGATATAGTTATCAGTGAAATTCGTATGCCAGAAATAAGTGGAATTCAACTTGCAAAAAAATTTAAAAGACATAATCCAAAAATTAAAATATTATTAATGACCGCAAATACAGAGGAACCTCTAGAAGAATATATTCAAAATAAAATAATCGATGACTATACATTAAAACCTGTATCTGCTGAAAAAATTAATAACAGGATAAGAAAAATTATGGATAAAACTTTTTTGAATCTTTGATAGAAATAGGAGTGAATAGATGAATAAAGTTAAATTTAAAATAACGTTGATTTTAATTTTTGTAGCAATGATTGTCGTTATTAAAAATATCAACTATAAAAGTTTTATCGATTATGAAAATACAATTCTTTCTCAACAAAATAATCATCTTCTTACTATTGCCAAATCAACAGCAAAAAGTTTAGAACTCCATATAGATGGAAAAGTCAGAGAGATAACTAATCTTGCAGATAACTTAGCAATACTTTCAGAAGAAACTAAGTTAAGCAACAAACTCATATTAAAAGAACTTGAATCATTTCAAAAAGTTCAAGGAAAAGAGATCCTTGAATTAAGATATATAGATAAAAACGAAGATACAGCAGCTATCTATCCAATGAGAATGATCAATTTAAAAGATCTTAACTTCAACGATAATTTCAAAAGAGTAAGGGCAATGAAAATACCTTATATTAGTAAACCTTTTATAAATAGTACAGGAAAATTTGCTTTTTATATCTACCAACCTCTAATTCTTAATAATAATTTTGAAGGTATTATATTAGGAAAAATTGATTTGGAAAATATATATAATAAACTTGTTAAATCTATAAAAGCTGGTAAACAAGGATATGTAATGGTCAAAGATAGTAATGGTATTGCTCTAATGCATCCAGTAAAACAACAAATAGGATTTGATGAGATTAAAATAGGAGAAAAAAAATATCCCAAGTTTGATTTTTCAGAATTAAAAACCCTAGTTAAAGAACAATCTAAAGGTGAAGAAGGAACATTTATCTATGATTCATATTGGCAATCTGAAAAAAAATTTAAAAAAATAAAAAAAATGTGTGGTTATGCTCCAGCTTTTATAGGAGATGAATTTTGGGTGGTTTCAGTGGTTATGTCATATGATGAAATAAGTGCTCCAATTAAAAATTATTTTTATTCGAGTCTATTAGTTTCCTTTATAATGATTTTAATTTTTGCATGGATACTCAGCCTTATAATTAGAATGGTAAAGAATAAAGAAGCATATCAAATGGAAAATTCATACTTACACGAATTAAATGAAGCTGATAAAAAATTAAGAGAAAAAGAAGCTGAACTACATCATAAAAGAAAGATGGAAACAATAGGAACTTTAACTGGTGGAATAGCCCATGAATTTAATAATATTTTGATGCCAATTATGGGTTATTCAGAGATGATCCTACGAAACTTAGATTCAGATACCGATATATATGAAGACGTCAAGGTAATATACGATTCTTCTAAAAGGTCTCAAGAAATAATCGACCAAATTTTAACTTATAGCGATGAGAAAATTAATGTTGAACACAAAGTTTTATTTTTAAGTGAAATACTTTTTGAAATGAAAAAAATTATAGAATCAATACTTTCTAAAGATATAGAATTAAAATTAATTATAGAAGATGAAAAAAATTTTATAATAGGTAATGAAACTCAACTTCACCAAGTAATACTAAATCTTGTAAAAAATTCTATAAATGCAATGAAAAATTCTAAAAAACAAAAACTTACAATAAAATTGTCTAGAATTATAGGTGAAGACAACAATGAATATTGTAAACTAAGTATAAAAGATACAGGATGTGGGATGACAGAAGAAACTCTAGAAAAAATATTCGATCCTTTTTATACTAAAAAACTTTCAAAGAATAGTACAGGTTTAGGTCTGTCTGTAGTTGTAGGAATAGTTGAAAAACATGGTGGGTATATCCAAGTTAGTAGTGAAATAAATAAAGGTAGCAATTTCAATTTATTTTTTCCTTTGACAAATACAAAAAAAATGAACTCTAACAAATTAGAAAAAGAAAAATATCCAATACAACTAGAGGGTCATGAAAAAATTATGATCTTAGATGATGAAAAATTTATTGTTAAAATGTTGAAAAAAGGACTAGAAGGTTTAGGATATACAACTGAATCATTTGAGAATGGATATGATGTTTTAAAAAGATTTGAGAATTCCTCTTCAAAGATTTGTGATATCTTAATAACAGATCTTACTATGCCTGGAATAAGTGGGATTGAACTAGCAACATTATTGAAAGAAAAAAATAAAAATTTAAAAATTATTCTAATAACTGCACACCCAAAGGAACCACTTGAAATTTATATAGAAGATGGAATAATAAACGACTTTCTTCTAAAACCTGTATCTGCGGCAGAAATAAGTAGGTGTATAAGAAAACTTTTTTTATCGAAAAAAAACAGATAAGATCAATTAAATACATAATTAACTAAAAGCAATCTCAAGTTGCTTTTTTTAATTCTTAAAAAAATTTAAAATCTAAAAAGAAATATTTTAAGATTTATATACTAGTATTAGTATACATTGTAAAAAAGAAGTTTTAAAAGTTCTATAAATATATTTTAAGTTAAAAATTAGAACAAATTTCTTATATATAATTTTTAAAAAAATAAAAAAGGGGTGAAAGTAATGAATATTAAAACAAAATCTGGGATAGCTATAACAGTATTTGGTCTAGTTTATACAATACTTGCTTACGCAATGCCAAAAGCTGCTATTGGAAATCCAATGGCACCAGCTATATTTCCATTAATCCTAGGAATAGGATTAACTATAATGGGAGCTTTTTACTTTATTAGAGAAAATAAAGCATGGAAAGAAAAAGTAAAAAAAGAAGGAATAGAAAAAGTTGATCCTGCAAAAGCAGCAATCCAAAAGAAAACAAATAAACTTATATTTTTAACATGCCTATCTGGAATAGGTTATGCACTTTTCTTTGAATCTTTAGGATATGTACTTTCAACTAGTTTCTTTATCGGAATTATTATGTTTGCAATTAACGGAAAGAAAAATTGGAAATTAAATATATCAGTTGCACTAGTATTTAGTGTAGTGGTTTATTTCTTATTCTCATTTTTATTATCAATTCCGTTACCAGTTATGCCAATATTAGAAATTTAATTGTTAATAAAATTTATGGAGGTGAATATTTAATGGGTGAAATATTTGGTAGTTTGATGGATGGTTTTGCTGTAGCAGCAACACCAATGAATATATTATGGGTAACAATCGGAGGAGTTTTAGGAACTATTGTTGGAATGCTTCCTGGTCTTGGACCTGCGACGGGAGTAGCAGTATTACTTCCAATGACATTCTCAATGGGACCTACTGCGGCACTTATTACAATGTGTGGAATATATTATGGGGCAATGTTTGGAGGATCTAGAAGTTCAATCCTTATTAATACACCAGGAGACGGAGCGGCACTTGCTGCAACATTTGATGGGTATCCAATGGCACAAAATGGACG
>DDQV01000007.1:12931-15766 GCA_002342785.1 Fusobacteriaceae bacterium UBA2433
AGCACTGGCCATGTCAGCAGTAGCATCATTGATCGGTGGAGTAATTGCAGCTGTATTAATGACATTTATTGCGGCACCAGTATCAACATTTGCATTAAAATTTGGTCCTTCTGAATATTTCTTGCTAATGGTTATGGCTCTTTCTATGACAGCTTCAATGTCAAAAAGAAATATGCTTGCAGGATTTATTTCAATGTTTTTAGGATTAATTATCGCAACTGTAGGATTAGATGCTATGGCAGGTGTAGACAGATTTACCTTTGGTGTTATGGAATTACAACAAGGAATTGATTTCCTAATTGTTATCATTGGTATCTATGCTCTTGGAGAAGTTTTTAAAAGTTTCCAATCTATGAATGAAGGTACAAAAAAAGCTCAGAAAAAATTTGGTAAAATTTGGTTTACAAAGGATGACTGGAATAGATGTCTTATGCCTATACTTAGAAGCACTCCTTTAGGATTTATTATTGGAGCTCTTCCTGGAGCAGGTGGAACAATGGCATCATTAATGGCATATAACAATGAAAAACAAATGTCTAAGAATCCAGATGCTTTTGGTAAAGGAGAAATTATCGGATTAGCTGCACCAGAAGCTGCAAATAATGCTGCATCAGTAGGAGCTTTAATTCCAATGCTTACATTAGGAATTCCTGGTTCAGGAACAACGGCAGTAATGATGGGAGCATTATTAATGCTTGGATTACAACCTGGTCCAATGTTATTTGTTCAACATCCTGATGTTGCATGGGGATTAATAGCAAGTATGTTTATAGGAAATATAGTTCTTGCAATTGTTAACATTCCTTTAGCAGGAGTTTTAGTAAGAGTACTTTCTATCCCTCCTAAAGTTTTATATCCAATTGTTCTTGGATTAGCATTTATAGGAACTTATGCAATTGGAAACAGTGTTACTGACTTTTATTTATTAGTAATATTCGGTTTGATAGGATTAGTAATGTCAAAAGTTAATATACCTACAGCACCAATGATTTTAGGAGTTATTGTAGGAAATACTATGGAACAATCGTTTAGACAAGCTATTACTATCTCAGATGGTAGTCTTGGAATATTCGTAAAATCTCCATTAGCTATTGCATTAATCATAGTTACAATAATTTCTATAATATATCCACTTGTAAAAGAAAAATTAGCTCAAAATAAATTAAAAACAATTTAATTATAAAAATAAAATAAATTATTGAGGGGATTTGAAAATGAAAATTTTAAATATTGAATTAGAAGATGAACTATTTGAAGAACTTGAAAAAATTTGTAGTAAACTTGAAATTACAAAAGAAAAATTTATTCATGAAATTCTAAAAACAAAAATAATTAAAAAAGATAATCAAATCAGTAAAATAAATGACAGAGAACAACTTAAAGAAAATCTTCAAAAAATTAATGGAGAAGATGAATGGATCTAATATTTTAAGATTTTTTAAGAATTCCCCTTATTTAATAATTAAGTAAGGGGAATTCATTACAATAAATTTTAATGTTAAAATAATTATTATTAAGATTGTAAAGCCTTACTATTTAAGGTCTAAATCAATATAATTATATAATCTAAAAAATAATAAACAAACTTTAAAAAATTTTAAAGAAATATAAGTTTTATTTTAAGAAATTCATTCTAATATATATGTAAGGATATTGGTTCTAGTGTTTTACAAAAGAACTTAATATACCAAAAAAAACTTTAAACTAAAAAAGGAGGAGTATTATGAAAAAAAAATTATCACTATTATTAATGGTAGCATTTATGACTTTGTTATCAGCTCAATCGTTTGCATGGGGAAGCTCAAAGACTGATGCAAGTAATTATCCAAAGAAACCTATGACGTTTATATCACCAGGTGGAGCCGGTGGTGGATGGGATACAACTATCAGAACCGTTGCAAAAGTTTTAAAAGATACTAAATTAGTTAAAGTTGCTATGCCAATTACAAATAGACCTGGTGGAGGTGGAGGAGTTGCTCTTTCTTACCTACAAGGACAAGCAGGAAATGAAAAAATGCTTACTGTTTATTCACCACCTTTATTACTTATAAACCTAAATGGTTCATCTAAATATGGTTATAAGAATGTTACACCAGTTGCTAGATTAATAACTGACTATGCAGCATTTGTTGTAAAAAAAGGTTCTAAATATACATCAATCAAACAAGTAATGGATGCTCTTAAAAAAGATCCAAAAAGTATCAAAATTGGTGGACAATCAGCTGCAGGAAGTATGGATCATATTCAATTCTTAATGATTGCTAAAGCTGCTGGAGTTAAAGACATCAAAAAAATTGACTATATCTCATTCCAAGGTGGAGAAGGTCCAGCTCAATTATTAGGAGGACATATTGACTTATACTCTACAGGTCTTGGAGACGTATCAGCATTACTTCAAAGTGGAGATTTAGTTGGATTAGCACAAACTTCAGACAAAAGAGCAGGTACTGGTAAATTAGCTGAGATCCCTACTTGTGTTGAATCTGGAATCGACGCTACATTCTTTAACTGGAGAGGATTATTTGGAGCTCCTGATATGCCTGAATATGCTAGAAAATATTGGGAAGATACTTTAGCTAAAATGGTTGAAACTCCTGAATGGAATGAAGCTGTTGTAAAAAATGGTTGGTCTAAATCATGGGCAAACTCAGAAGAATTTGGAACTTTCTTAGAAAAAACAAACGAAGAATATAAATCAATTTTAACTGATATTGGAATGTTAAAATAAAAAATTAAAAGTTAGTTATATCGACTTTTGAGAACTTTAAATATCAAAGAAAGAGTTCCCTTGGGAACTCTTTCTTTGTTCATAAAAAAATTAAAATTAAAATTAAA
>DDQV01000131.1 GCA_002342785.1 Fusobacteriaceae bacterium UBA2433
TAAAAGAATTAAAGAGAGGTTTTGTTAATGCTCCTAAAAATCAACCTGGAAACCTTCAGGTATTTAGAAGAGATGGGAAAAAAAGAAATCCTATTAGTTTACAAAGAGGATACTCTACAGGCGGGATGCTAGAAACAAATAATGTAATTGATTTTATTGAGGATCTTATTCAAGAAAAACTAGAAAATAATTTAGAAAAAGAAGTAGATAAATTCTTTGAAAAATAGGAGTAGTTATGTCAGTAAGAAATTTAGAGCAAGAGATAAAAAGAAGGATAACTAGAGCTGTAAAAGGTATTCAACTTATAAATGATAAAGGTGAATTTGTTTTACCGTTAGTTGAAACAGGTGCATTACCTAAATCAGCAGTTAGAGGTGAACCGTATATATTAATTCAAACTACCCACATTAAAGATGAAGAACTGAGTGGTGTTGCAGATATTAATATCTTATATGGAACTATTGGAGCAAGTCGTGAAGATATGAAAAATGATATTTTTAAAAATCAAAGTCATGCAACTGGTCACTGGGATGTTCTTTCAGTGGTAGATAAAATTAGAGAAGATTTCTTTAAAGATACAAACTTTCAGTTTGGAATATTAAAAAGATCTATGAAACATGAAATTTATGGTGAAATAGAGTTTCCTCATTATTTAGGTGAAACTAAGTGTACTTTTGAAATATCAGTAACTCAGCCACAAGATGACTATTTGTAAGGAGGAATGATGGCAGAAAAAAAAGTAAAAGACAAACAAAAGAAAAATATTGATTCTAAGCCTTTAGAAGGATTAGATACAAAGGTAGAAAAAGTAAAAGTCCTTAAAACGGAAATAAGAGCTACAACTTTTTATATAGGTCCTAGAGTGAAAAGAGGAATCTTGGATAATGGAACTATTTTTAGAGGAACACTACCAAAAGAGGTAGAAGAGTTAAAAGAAAAGTATAAATCTATAGTTCCATTATTTATATCTGGAAAAGATTATGTCAAGGCTATAAATGAAGTTGATAAACCAGGAACGAGAATGAATATTATTTTTAATAGGGCATTGGAGGAGGTATATAAGAAATGATAAATCATGGAATTTCAACAAGTGAAAGTACAACTTCCATAGCCAGTATTATTAAAAGTGGTAATACTGCTGTAATAATAGGAACTGCTCCAGTTAATATGGCAAAAAATCCAAAGGTTAATACACCAGTTCTTTGTTATTCAGAAAAAGAAGCATTAGAAGCTTTTGGATATCTAGATGATTGGAAAAATTATACTCTTTGCGAGGCTATTAGTGTCTTCTTTAGATTATTTAAAGTAGGACCTGTAGTTTTTATAAATGTATTAGATCCTACAATTCATAAAAAAGATGTAGTCAATACGACTGTAACAATAACAAAAAAAATAGGAGAAATAAACCAAACTGGAATATTACAAGAAAAATTTATTCTAAAAGATAGTGGAGATGCAGTAATATCAACTGAAAAATACATAACTACATTTAATAGTGATGGAAATTTAGAAATAGTATTTATAGATGAAGCATTAGAAGATGGAGGCTATAAAGCAACATATAGCCAACTAGATCCTAGTTTAGTTAATAGTGACGATATTATAGGTGGAATCGATGGAACTACTCTTAAAAGTGAAGGATTTGCTTTAATAGAACAAGTTTTCCCTAAATTTAATAGGGTTCCAAACATTGGACTGGCTCCAGGATGGACCCATGAGAGTAAAGTTATGACCGCATTAGTATCATCTATGAAAAAAATAAATGAAGTGTTTAGAGGAATAGCATTAACAGATATAGATTCAGAAACTATAGATAATTATAGCAAAGTAACAGCCTGGAAAAACGATAACAGCTATATTCATGAGAATCAATATAATTTTTGGCCAATGGGATCTATTGGAGATAATATTTACCATATATCTACTTTAGTAGCAGCTTCTATGTATTCTGTAGATAGTGATAATGGAGATATTCCATATGAATCACCATCAAATAAACCATTAAATATTACAGGAATCTGTTTGAAAAATAAGACAGAGGTAGACCTTACTTTAGCTCAGGCTAATTATTTAAATGATAATGGTATAGCAACTGCTATTAATTTTAATAATGGTTGGAGGTTATGGGGAAATAGAACAGGATGTTATCCATCAAATACAGATATCAAAGATAATACTATCTCAGTTAAAAGGATGTTTGTCTGGGATAATAATAACTTTACATTAACTTATTGGTTAGATGTAGATAAGCCTGCTAATAATAAACTCATGGATAAAATAGTAGACAGTTACAATGATTACTACAACGGATTAGTGACCATAGGAGCTATCTTAGGTGGGAGAATAGAATTTAATGGGCAAGATAATACAGTAACTGAATTAATAGCTGGGAAGTATAATTTTAAAAGATATATGACACCAGTAGGAGTAGCAGAATGTATTATGTCAGATTTAGAATATGATATTGATTATTTAAAAAACCTATTTGGAGGTGGTAACTAATGAATGGATTTCCAGTATCCCTAAAAGGATTTAGTTTATATATGAATGCATTACAAGAAATAGGAACCGTAGATATAGAACTACCTAATATTCAATTTATGACTGATACAATAACAGGATCAGGCATAGGAGGAGAATTAGAAGTTCCTATTGCAGGCTTAACAAAATCAATGACTATGAAAATAAAGAAAAGAGCAGTTAATAAACAATTTACAACATTGATCGCACCAATTATTCATCAATTAGCTTTTAGAGGTAAAATTCAGATGGCTGACCCAGGAAGTGCAATAGGTAAAGTTAAAGAAAGAACAATAAGAATTATGGCTAAAGTAATGCCAAAAAGTAAGAACTTAGGAAAAGCAGAAATAGCTAAAGCCATGGATACAGAAGCAGAATTTGAAGTAATTAGTATTAGAATATTTGTAGATGAGATAGAAAACCTTCATGTTGACAAGTTAAATAATATATTTGCAGTAGATGGAGTTAATTATTTAGATGAAGATGGTTTTCTATAAAGATAAAAAACTCCCGTAAAGTCAACGAAAGTTTTTTAAATAATACTACTACATATGATTTATGCAATAGTATTATTACCACAAAAAATATAAAAAATCAAACAAATTTTAAAATTTTTAAAAAGAGGAGAATACAGTGGAATTTAAAGAGAAAAATCCAGAAGGACAACAAAAAGAACAAAAGATAGAAATAAATAAAAAGAAGAAAGATTATGTAACTGTAATTGGAGGAGTTACCACTATTAATTTAAAACATCCTATTAAATTTAATGATGTAGATATCTTTGAAGTTAAGATGGATTTTAATTTATTGAATGGAGCAAAGTTATGCGAAGCGGAAGTAGTCTCTCAAGGAAGATATTACAGTCCAAGTTCAGAGATTAAGTTTGGACAAGCATATCAAGCAGCAGTGGGAGCAGCTGCCGCAGATCTTCCATATGAAGCAATATTAGAATTAAAACATTCTGACTTTGATATCTTAGTAGAAGTGGTTAAGGGTTTCTTGTTAGCCTAGATTTAAATAGCAGTGAAAAGCTTTTAAAGTTGAGAACTATGATTATAAAAATGGGCCAAGTTACAAAAACAGGAATAAATTTTTTTAGTAATTTAACACTAAGAGATTTAGTTAAATGGATGGAGGCGATACCTAATGAATAGAGATTTTATTATTAAAATAGGTGGAGCCCTTAATCCGTCTGTAAAGCAAAGTTTCTCTAAAGCAAGTAAAGAATTAGAGAAATTAGGTTTTGAAATGAAGCAGATGAAAACTAAAAGTAAGAACTTAGATAAAGCTAGACAAGAAAGTGCTAAACTAGAAAATCAGTTTATTAAAAGTCGTGTTGAATTTCAAAAAAATAGTAAAGAATCTAAAATATTGACAGATAAGATAGAAAAATTAAGAGTTCAAGTTGATGGATCAGGGAAAGCCAGTAAAGCAGCAACTATTGAATTTAAAAAAGCATTACAAACACAGAAACAATTAGACAAAAACTTAATTAAATCAAAAGAATCAACTGAAAAATATAGTAATGAATTATCTAAAGCTAAATCAAGGGTTTGGATGCTCTCTAAAGGTGAAAAAGAACTTGGAGACAAGATGCAAAGAAATCTAAAAATTCAAGAAAAAATGAGAAGAAGTCAAAATAGATTTAAAAACTATAAAGAAAATGGACAAAAAAGAATGAAAAGAATGATTGCACCAGCTGCAATGATAGGTGTAGGAGTTAAATTAGCTATAGATGATGAAGCTGCATTTGCAGATGTAAAAAAACAATTAAGTATTACTGATCCTACAGAGATACAAAATTTTAGGAAAGAATTATTAAAGACAACTAAAGATATTCCTCTAATGAATACTGAAATTTATGCTATTGCTGCAGCTGCAGGACAAGCAGGAATAGATCAAAAAGAATTAGCTAAATTTACAGCTGATACTTCTAAAGTCGCAGTAGCCTTTGGTGTCGATGCAGGGAAAGCAGGAAGTAATTTAGCTACCTGGAGAACATCCCTAAAGATGACTCAAATAGAAGTAATGGGGTTAGCAGATCAGATAAATACATTAGGAGATAATATTAAAGTTACTCCAGATCAAGTAAGTGATATTGTAACTGCTATGGGACCACTAGGAAAAATGGCTAATGTAACAGTATCTCAAACCGCAGCTTTAGGAGCGAGTCTTATTGATTTTGGTGTTAAAGATGCGAGTACTGCAAGTACTGCATTAAGAAAATTATACTCCACTATGAGTAGTGGAGATTCAGCAAGTAAAAGTAAAAAAGAAGCCTTTGAAGCATTAGGATTTGATTCTGGCCAAATAGCAAAAGATATGCAAAGAGATTCTATGGGAACTATAAAAAAAGTCTTAGGAGCATTTAAAAATGTAGATAAAAGTAAGAGGATGTCTATCGGAACCATGCTATTTGGCGAAGAAGCAGTAGGAGCATTATTACCTTTATCTAACCAATTAGGAAAATTACAAAATAATTTAGATATGATTAATAATAAGAAAAAAGTGGCCAATAGTGTAAATAAAGAATTTAATAATGTGAATTCTACAGCTTCAGCTCAATTAAAAATATTCGGTAAATCATTGCTTAATCTAGGCTTAGCTTTTACCAATTTCTTACTTCCACCTTTAAAAGTATTAACAAAATTATTTACTAAAGGAGCACAAATAATCACAGGATTTGCACAGAAATTCCCAGGGTTAACAGAATTTTTAACTTTAACAGTAACAGGGTTTGTAGGTGTAAACCTTGCATTAGGAGCCGCTGCTTTTGGAGTAGGAGCCTTAGGAACTGCTTTCAATATATTGGCAGCTAATCCTATTGTTTTGGTTTTAGCGGCAGTTGCAGCAGGTCTATATATGATATATAAAAACTGGAGTAAGATTAAATCTTTCTTTGGTGGTGGAAAATCAGAACACTCAGTAGAACTTAATAAAAAGGTTAACTCTCAATATAGACTTAATGGCGGACAAGGATTAAACCCTAATATTCCAAAATATGGTACAGGAGGGATAATGACTTCTCCTCACTTAGCGATAGTAGGAGATGCACCAGAAACCATTGTACCTCATGATGGAAGTCAGCAATCTAAAAGTCTTTGGTATCATGCAGGAGCTAAACTAGGAATGTTCGCAGGGAAAGGTATACCAGCATTAGCTTCTAATGTTAAAGAAAAATTATCTAAAACAAATATTGAGAAAAAGATAGAAATTAAAATAGATTATAACCCTACTATCCAGGGAAATATAGATAATATAAGTGACATATTAAAAAAATCAAGTGAAGACCTAGCACAAATAGTAAAGAAAATTGTAAATGACACAATAGCAGAAAATGTCAAATTAGAAAGGAGGGTAAGTTTTGATTAAAGAAGTGGATATATACGGGACCATCCAAGGAGATACATGGGATAGTATTAGTTTTAAAGTCTATGGAGAAGATAAATTTTCTAAAGAACTACTTCGAGCTAATCCTAGATATATGAATATCATTATTTTTAGTGGTGGGATAGAACTTATATGTCCTAATATATCTAATACTCAAAACCTAACCCTTCCACCTTGGAGGTAATATGAAGTCCAGGAGAAGTTATATAAATATAATTTATGAAGGGAAAGATATTACAGGTGATTTATCACCATACCTAAGAGGATTTACATACATAGATAATTTAGATAAAGGTGATAATGTAACACTTAGTCTTACAGGGGATAAATGGATAAATGAATGGGCTATATTAAAAGGAGACAAAATAACAGTCGAGATAGGAGTTATTAACTGGAGAAATGAAGGAGATAATAGAATCTTAAAATGTGGAACATTTACTATAGATGATCTATCTTTTTCAGGAATACCAGATACTATGAATATCTCAGGAACTTCTATAGATATAACTAAAGATCTAAAAGGAGTGAAAAAAGATAATACTTGGGAAAATATATCTTTAAAAGAAATAGCTCAAGAGATATCTAAAACTTATTCTATGGATCTATTCTATGACTGTACTGAAGAATTTATCTTTGATAAGGTAGATCAGATGAAAGAATCAGATTCAAGTTTACTAGCTAGGATATCAAAAGAACAAGGAATGATCCTAAAGATAACTATGGATAAAATTATTATTTTTGATGAAAAAAAATATGAAGATAAAGAAACAGTGATCACTTTTGATAAAACTAATCTAATAAAATATGATCTTCAATGTGATGACTTAGAGGTCTATGATGCCTGTGAATTGACATTTTATGATCCTTTTTTAGGAGAGCTTTTAAAGAGTAAATATGAAGCTCCTATAAGTGAATTCTATAAAATAAAAACAGGGAAGATCTTATATGAAAATATAGATACAAAAGTAATTGGAAATACTAAAGAAGAAAAAGAAAAGTTTTTAAATGATCGAGCAAAAAAAATACTTAGAAGCAAGAACAAAAACGAAACAAAAATGAAAATATCTTATATGGGTGATCCAGAATATTTAGCAGGTATTACAACCAAAATTTTAGGATTTGGAAGGTATGATGGTGTGTATCTGATTACTTCAGTTACTCATGATGTTACTAAGAAATACACTTGTAGTTTAAATATGAGAAGGAGGTTAGGTTTTTAATGGGATTTAGGTTTTTACAACTAGGGAAGATTTCTTCAGTAGATTACAAGAAATCTACAGCAAGGGTAGAATTTGATGATACTCCTGGGATTATATCCAAACCTTTAAAAGTTTTAACAGACCACACAAATACAGAAAGAAATTATTCAATGCCTAGTATTGGAGAAAATGCAGTTTGTATCTTTCTTCCTCATGCACCTAGTATGGGTTTTATATTAGGAAGCTATTCCAGTGAAAAAAATCTTCCAGAAGATAGTGGAAAGATGAAATATATCATTTTTCCCGATGGAACTAAGATCAAATACAACTTTGAAACACATCTACTAGAAATAGATTGTGTAGGAGATGTATATATAAAGGGAGCTAATAACGTAAATATATCTTCTAAAAATATAGTAATTACTACTGATAAATTAACTATCAATTCAAAAGCTACTTCTATTATAGGAACTTCATTAAATATAGATGCAACAACAACAGCTAAAGAAGTAGAAGTAACAAAACTTACTACTCCTAAAGGAGATATAGATCTTCATAAACATAAAGATGCAGAAAATAGATTAACTACAGTACCAATATAAAAAGGCAAGAAAAATTCCTGCCTTTAACAAACAATTTTGAAGCATTGAATGTTTAAAAATTGTAACTTTAAATTATCAAAAAGTCAAATATACAGTTAATATTTTATGTCTGAGGTTTTTTATTGAAAAATGAGGTGATAGTAATGATAGGAAAACTAGGCGATATTTTATTTGAAGTTTCTTTTGATGGACAGAATAAAAAAATATTAAATTTTACTGACTTAAAATCAAGCGGTGGAGCTAATTACGAAAAACATACTAGAAAAGGACAAAAACCGGCTTTAGAATTTATAGATTTAGATACTGATATTCTTACTTTTAAAATGACTCTTAGAAGTGACTTTGGAGTAGATCCACAAGAACTTTTAGAAAAATTAAATAACTATAAAAATGTTGGAGAGACATTAAATTTCAATTTAGGAAATAATCCTATAGGTAGTGGTCAGTATGTAATTACTTCTTGTAATGCAGGATATGAATATATAACTAATGGCGGAAAAATAAGAAAAATAGATGTTTCACTTACATTGGAAGAGTATGTAGAAATGATATATAAAAATACTGATATAGTAATAAAATCTAAAAAAAAAATTGAAAAAAAGATAGTCCATGAAGACTTTAATCAAGGATCTATATATAAGTAGGGATGGTAAATAAAATGATATATATATTAGAACCACAAAATATAGTTAATCTAAAAGCTACTGGAGTGGAAAGAATCTTACAAAATGGTAGAAATATTCTTTCAGTGATAATAGGTGAGGTTGTTTTAGCCAGAGGAATAGGTATAGATGGAAATATAGTGGACTCACCATTAAATAGAAGTGCAACTTTAATGAATATACAGACCCAATTTAAAAAATATGAGCCTAGATTAAAAGTTCATAAAGTTACATATATAACAGATCATCAAAATGGTACTTTAAAACCAATTATGGAGGTGAGTATAGTTGAATGATTTAAATATACATAATGAAAGTTCTGAAGAGATCCTCTCTAGAATGGTAAATAGATATGAAGAAATAAGCGGTGTTTCTCTAGGATTAGCAGATGAAAGAAGATGGATCTTACAGTCAGTAGCTTATGGTTTATTTATTAGGAATGAAACTACCAATGAAGGTCTTAAGATGAACCTTCTTAGGTACACAAAGGGAGAATATGCTACTGAGATGGGATATTTTACCGATACAGAAAGATTAGAAGCTAAAAAAGCAAGTGTTCTTTTAAATTTTGAAATAGAAGAAGCAAAAGAACATCTTTTAGGAATTAATCCAGTAAGAGTTACACCAGGAAACAATAGATATTTTTTAACACCATATTTTGAGTTTAAACCAGGAGAAACCACTAAACAAATTATTGCCATTTGTACTGAAGAAGGAATAATTGGCAATGGATATCTTCCAGGAGAAATCAACAAGATAGTTGACCCATTCCCA
>DDQV01000137.1:0-592 GCA_002342785.1 Fusobacteriaceae bacterium UBA2433
TTGGATTATGTATTTTGATAGCATTTCGTAGTTACGAGTCGTATTTGGTGTGGTGTTTCAATCCTTATTATATTGGATTATGTATTTTGATTTGAAGACTTTGAAATGATAGAAATTGCAGACAAGTTTCAATCCTTATTATATTGGATTATGTATTTTGATGTAAATGGGAAGAACAATCTAGAATGATCTCGTTATGTTTCAATCCTTATTATATTGGATTATGTATTTTGATTTGAAAGGTTATTTCCAACAGATCCAAGATATGAAAAAAGTTTCAATCCTTATTATATTGGATTATGTATTTTGATATAGAAGGTGGGAATATATTTACAAATTTATCTTTGTTTCAATCCTTATTATANNNNATTGGATTATGTATTTTGATAAAATTAGATGATAAATTTTATAAGCAATTATTTGAGTTTCAATCCTTATTATATTGGATTATGTATTTTGATTGGGAAAAATAAAACTTGAGCCTATGAAAGATCATTTGTTTCAATCCTTATTATATTGGATTATGTATTTTGATCGGATTACAAGCATTACAAGACGAGAAGACGTTAGGGTTTCAATCCTTATTATATTG
>DDQV01000137.1:632-4556 GCA_002342785.1 Fusobacteriaceae bacterium UBA2433
TGGATTATGTATTTTGATTTGGTCACAATAATTAATTTCATAAGTTTTAAGATGTTTCAATCCTTATTATATTGGATTATGTATTTTGATTCTGCTCAAACCCAATAATACCAAGCAAAAAATTAGTTTCAATCCTTATTATATTGGATTATGTATTTTGATAGATAAAGAGTTTAGAAGAACCAAAGAACTGCTTAGTTTCAATCCTTATTATATTGGATTATGTATTTTGATATATACTACAAACCTTGATAGAACAGGTTTAGGATAGTTTCAATCCTTATTATATTGGATTATGTATTTTGATAGAGCAAAAGCTCTTTAATTAAAATTTTATAACTCGTTTCAATCCTTATTATATTGGATTATGTATTTTGATTTACCTTTATAATCTTTATATTTTAAAATATTACAGTTTCAATCCTTATTATATTGGATTATGTATTTTGATGGGTCTTATTGGATTTGTTGAGGAAATCTCTGTAAGTTTCAATCCTTATTATATTGGATTATGTATTTTGATAGGTTAAGTAGATTAAACAAAAAAATGGATTATTTTCGTTTCAATCCTTATTATATTGGATTATGTATTTTGATTTTGTCCACGATCCTTTTCCTCCATAATTACCAGCTTGTTTCAATCCTTATTATATTGGATTATGTATTTTGATACGTTTTTATACTTTCTTTAATAAAATCAATTAATTTAAACAAATTTTTTTTAATAAATCTTTAATTTTAAAACCTAATTTTTTTGATATTTCCATCTTTTCTTAAATATTCCGTATGATTTATAGCTCTGTAAGTACTATTTTTATTATCTTTTTTATAAATATAAATAATTTTATTTATAAATTGATATTATCAATTTTAATTTTTTCTTCTGAATATTATTATATCTCAAAAACTTTCCATAATCAATAAAAAAAATAAAATATTTTTATTGTAAACAAATATTTCTATAACAACAATCATCACATTTAGTTTTAGCTTTCGCACCTTTAGGAAAATATCCTGTATTTATAATTTTTAGTATATCAGCTATTATTTTCTTTATAACGTTCTTATCAGATTCAATTATTTTAATTTCTTCTATATGATTCTTACTTCTTGTATAAACAATATATCCTCTATCTACTTTTTTTTCAAATTTATCTTCTATCATCATAGAATACATAGTTAGTTGAGTTTTATAAGTTGAAAATATTTTATTTTTATACTCTGCAAACTTATAATCAAGAGCTCCCATAGTACCATCATCAAAAGTTAATATTTCATCTATCTTTCCATGCATGTTATACTTGTCAGAATATAGATCTTGTTCTTTTAATTTAGCAATAACTTTTATTTTTTTTCGTAAATATTCTATATTTGTTAATTCTTTATATTTGTGTATCTCTCTTCCTTTAACTACCTTATATCTAGTTTCTTCATTTTGTGCTATATCAAGTACTTTCAGAAAATATATAAATCTAGGACAATATAAATATTCTATAACCATACTTGGAGTTATACTTACTATATCCATTACTACCTCCTATAAGAAAAAAGCTGATATTTCATCTGTTACAAGATCTTTATCAAATGCTTGACCTTGAAATATTGAAGCTTTAAAATCTTGTTTGCACATGGGAAATATATATACAGAATCTGTTTTAGGGTCTATCAATTCTTCACTATGAAGTACTATTTCATCTAATCTATTCTTTTCTATGTCGCCAAAAAATACAGATTTTTGAACTCTATACAAACCAGCTTCTTGTGCTAACTTTACAATCAATCTTCTTGTTTTATTTTTTGTTATATCATATATAAACCAAGTCAACATTATTTAACACCTTCCTTTTCTAAATCTATAATTAATGAATTGGCTAAACTATGGCTTTCATGTTGAATAATTTGAAGATTACTAAGATTTCTACCATTATATCTTTTCTTTTTATCCATCTTTTCAGAAAATGCTTTAAGTAATAAAACCTTTCCTTCTTTATTTAATGAATAACCACCATATATCTTATCGAAATGCGATTTTTTTACTTTTTTTGTACTAAACAAAGCAAATACAATTCCATTAGCAATGAATCTATATTTTTCAATAATATCAAATACAAGAGATTTTTTATTATAATTATCTGTATGAAGTATCCCAACAAAAGGATCTAACCCTGCTATAACTAAGGCTTTTTCTACCTTGCTATAAAGTACTCCAAAAGCATAATTTAACATACAATTAAATTCATCTTGCGCAGGTCTTCTATTTCTTCCATGAAATTTATAAGGTTCTGGTATTAAATAAGATAAAGTTTTATAGTAACATTTACTCGAATTTCCTTCATAGGCTCTTATTTTCCCCTTCCAATTTTCTATATCACTATCTAATAAATATATTCGTTCTAAAAATTCTGACATCTTCGCTATTTCTATTTCTATTTTTTCTGCTTTATTGTGTCTTTTATATTCTAGTTGTTTCAAATGTCCCATTGAATTTTCTATTTTAATTCCGATCCATTCCTTAACTAACTCTATAGATTCTTCTCCTTCAAATATTTCTATCTGTCTTCTTCTTATAGAAGCTATTGAACCAAATTTACTATGCCAAAATCTTCCATATGGTTCTCCATAATCATTTAACATAACAACATCAATATTATTATCTACAGCTAAACGAATTGCATCTGATGTTAATCTGGCATGTGTAGATATAATAATACTTCTTACTTTTTTAGGAGATATCTTTGTTTTTTTTCCATCTATCTCTAATTCAAACATCTCTCCTATCTTATGGATATAAGTACCATAAGAATTAACATATAAATCCATTGCCATATTTTCCCTCCTTAACTCTTATAATTAAATGTTTCTATTTTAACACTACAAGGATACTACTATAAACTAAGAGAATCAAATTTTTTTCTAATTATATAAACTTTTTTTTACCTATTGAATATATATCTAGTTAGATGTATAATTAATTACTGACTATATAAATAATTAATTCATTTACAGTTATTTATAACTTAGTTGAGTTATCTCTTTCAAAAGATAGAAAAAATATTACCGTAAAGTATTTAATTTAAATACAGTATTCATAATTAAACAGGAGGCAAAAATGGATTATAAAAAAGTCAATAATAATAGAAGAAGTATTAATTTTTTTGATACAGAAAGAAAAATAGAAAGAGAGTTATTAAAAGAGATAATAAATGACGGGACATTAGCTCCATCAGCTTTTAATCTTCAACCTTGGGAAATTATTATGGTTAAAAGTAATGAAAGTAAGAAAAAACTTCATGAAGGTTGTCAACAACCAAAAATATTAGAAGCTCCAGTGACTTTAATAATGATAGGGAATACTCTAGGTTACAAAAGAGAAAATCCAATATGGGATACAAAAAAAGAGAATGGAACGAAGGAAGAGGATATTGCTAAAACAATCGGAGTTTGCAATGACTTTCTTTATTCAAATGATATTAGAAAAAATGCAATGGCTGTTAGAAATACATCATTACTTGCTATGAATATTATGATTAGTGCAGAAAACTTAGGAGTAAATTCTCATCCAATGATAGGTTTTGACGAAGAGAAAGTTAAAGAAAACTTTAATATAGATAAAAACAAAACTGTAACAATGCTAATAAGTTTAGGATATTTAAAAAAAGATCAAGAGTTGTATCCTAGAGAAAAAAGAAGAACTTATGATGAAATTGTAACAGAAGTATAAAAAATATAAATTAAAAGAAATACCTTTTATACTAAGAGAACGCTTGATATCAAAAATATCAAGCGTTCTTTTAAAAATAACTTTAATAAGTTAAATAAAGATAGATTGTTCTTCGTGTAAATTTGTGTAATTCGTGACTAGGTTTTATTTTTTTTTCTTTGTTAAAATCTGCCTCTATCTGCATAATCTGTGACAAAAATGTT
>DDQV01000025.1 GCA_002342785.1 Fusobacteriaceae bacterium UBA2433
TATGAAAATTACCAAGGGAATAAGATTCATTTTATAGAAATCAATTTTGATCATTTAATAAAAAGAAAAAATTCAAAGAAACTAAATTATCCATTGAAAAGAAGAAAACAATTATTTAATAATAGTTTATAAAAATAAATATATAAATATTGGAATAAAAGGAGCTAAACTAAGATTTGCAACTTTTATTTTTGTTATTCCTAAAATATTAAATCCAATAGCCATAATTACAAGAGACCCTACACATGTTATTTCATCTATAACAACTGTAGATAAAAACGGTGAAATAATTTCTGCAAATAAAACTATAGTTCCCTCATAAAATAAAATTAAAAATCCTGAGAAAAAAACTCCTATACCCATTGTTGCTGACATTGCAAAGACTACAAAAAGATCTATAAATGCCTTTGCATATAATATTTCATGATTGTTTGAAAGTCCACTTTGAAGTGATCCTACTATTGCCATTGCTCCTACACAAATTACCATTGTAGAACTTAAAAATCCCTCTACCAAAGATCCTTTTTCATCTGGATTTGATTTAAATTTAGCTTCCACAAGTATTCCTAATTTTCTTAATCTACCATCTATATCAATCAATTCTCCAAGAATACTTCCTAAAGCCATTGAGCCTATAGTTATCATTATATTTTGATCTTTTAAAGATCCTGATATTCCAATATATAAAACACATAATCCCATACTATTCATAACAGTATCTATAACTTTTTTATTAAATTTATTTTTTAAAAAAACTCCTAATAAAGATCCAAATCCCACAGCTACAGAATTCACAATTACACCACTTAATATCATTTTTCTCCTCCAAAATTTCTTTTATTCAATAGAAATTTAAAATTATATCTTATAGATATATTATTTTATAATTAGTATTATAGTACGTTTTCTATTAAAAATTCAATGTTTTGATTTTTTTTAATATTTATCACAATTTTCTCCAAAATTATCTCTCTTATAAAAAAAGATCAATAGTAGAGGTTTTCTAATTAATTTCATCTTGAGATTAAATATATATTTATCAATCTAAGAAGGATGTAAAAAATTCAATACTTTCTTTAACTTTCCCCCCTAATATTTTAAATTAAATATTTTTTTCTTTAAATCTTTAAAAAAAAGTAATACTAAATGACATCATTGTGACATTTTTATCTAGTAATATTTAAAGTGTTCAAAGTAATAAAAATTATACTTTAGGGGGTTTTTATATGTTAACAGTTAGAAGGATGTATTGGCCAGCATTGAATTTAGTAGGTCCTGGGGCAATTAAAGAAATTGGAGCAGAGGTTAAAAATTTAGGTTTAAAAAAAGCTTTAGTAATAACAGATAAAATTTTAAATAACTTAGGTATTGTCAAAAAATTAACCGATATTTTATTAGAAAATGAAATTGAATTTGCAGTATATGATGACGTTCAACCAAATCCAACTATGAAAAACTGTCACGACGGATTAAATAAATTTAATACTGAGCAATGTGATTTCATAATTTCACTTGGTGGAGGATCTCCCCAAGATTGTGCTAAAGCTATCGGAATTTTAAAAACAAATGGTGGAAAAATAAGAGATTATGAAGGTATTGGTCAATCAAAATTTAAATCTTTACCTATTGTAGCCATAAATACTACTGCAGGAACTGCATCTGAAGTTACTATTAATTACGTAATAACCGATGAAGAAAGACATATAAAAATGCTAATGGTAGATCCTAACTGTTTGGCTACTATATCTGTAAATGATCCTGAACTTATGGTTGCTAAACCTGCAAGTTTAACTGCTGCAACTGGTATGGATGCGTTGACTCACGCCATTGAAGCATATATAACAATAGGAGCCTTTAGATTATCTGATACTTTAGCTCTAGAATCTATAAAACTTATAGGTGAGTCCTTAGAGTCTGCAGTAGACAATGGAAAAAATATAGAAGCTAGATCAAAAATGGCCTGGGCTTCATATATAGCAGGATTATCCTTTTCAAATGCTGGACTTGGAATAGTACATTCTATGGCTCATCAATTAGGAGCTGAATATAACTTAGCCCATGGGATAGTCAATGCTGTTTTACTACCTCATGTAGAAGAATATAATATGGACGCATGTGGAGAAAAATTTAGGGATATCGCTGAAGCATTGGGAGTTTCAACAAATGGTATGTCAACTATTGAAGCTAATAACGCTGCAATTAATGCTATCAAATCTCTTTCAAAAAAAGTTGGTATACCTAGTGGTTTAAAGGAACTAGGTGTAAAAGAAAAAGATTTCGAAAAGTTAGCTAATCAAGCATTAGCAGATGCTTGTACAGGTGGAAATCCAAAACAAGTAACAAAAGAAAATATAATAGAGATCTATAGAAAAGCAATGTAAAAAATATTAGGCTGTAGTTAATAATTTATTTCTACAGCCATTTTTTAACTTTTTTTTGTATAAGATATCTCATTTTTCTAATCACAAAAAATTTAAAAAAATAAAAGGAGCACAATCATGAATGAGAAAAAAAGAGTTATACAAGAATATGTTCCAGGTAAACAAGTTACTTTATCACATTTAATTGCAAACCCAAATAATGAAATCTACAAAAAATTAGGTCTTGTAGGAGATAATAATGGAGCTATTGGAATATTGACAATAACACCTGGAGAAGCTTCTATTATTGCAGCAGATATAGCTACCAAAAATGCCAACATTGAAATAGGATTTCTAGATAGATTTAGCGGCACACTAGTTATAACTGGTGATGTATCTAGTGTTCGAAGATCTTTAGAAAGTGTTCTTTCTTTTTTAGAGGAAACTTTAAAATTTTCCGTTTCTAAAGTAACAAGGTCTTAATTTATGAAATTAATGTTGATTGGAGGAACAGGGGTTGGAAAAACTACTTTAGCACAAAGACTTAATAATGAAAAATTAGAATATAAAAAAACTCAAATGGTAGATTATTCTGGTGAAATAATTGATACTCCTGGAGAATATATTGAAAATAGAGGCTATTATTCAGCTCTAAGTACTCTTGCAGTAGATGCAAAAATTATTGCTCTAGTTCAATCAAGTTTAGATAAGACAAGTGTTTTCCCACCTAATTTTTCAACAATGTTTCTAAATAAAAAAATTATAGGGATCATTACTAAAGTAGATTTAAATCACAACACTGATATTGCTAGAAATTTTTTAAAACTTGCAGGTGTTGAAGAAATTATTGAGATAGATAAAAGTTGTGAAATTGAAATTTAAAAAAAATATATAAGAAAATAAATAATTTAAAATTATAAAAAAACTACAAATCAAATACTCTTTTAAAGTATTTAATTCGTAGTTTTTTTTTATTTTAAACTAGATATTTTATTTATTGCTACTTTCCTATCCTATTTGCGGTAAGAATAGCAGCAAATACCATTTCGGTAGTTACTTCAAAAGGCATATTATGAATAGTTTCCCCAGGAGCACAAGAAGCTTTTGCAACTTCCATTAAAAGAATCTCATCTATTATTTTAACACCCATGTCTTTTAAGTTTGTAAGTAAATCTCTTCCCATATTTTAAAATTTAACCCAGTATATATTTATATTTTTTAGTTGTTAAATACTCCAACTTCTTCTTCGCACTCTTCTTTATTATCTATTTCGCAAAATTCTTTTGGTAAATTATTTGTAATTGCTTTGTCATATATAAATGCTCCTAACTGAGCTCCTACTATTGGTCCTACTATTGGTACCCAGAAATACGGATTTGATAATCCTCCTGTAAATGCTACACTTCCCCATCCTGCTAAATATG
>DDQV01000192.1 GCA_002342785.1 Fusobacteriaceae bacterium UBA2433
AATAATCTATATAAAAATTCATATTATATTTTTTATGATAATTTTATAAAATTTTATCATAACTCCTCCTTTTTTTTATTTTTTGAATGATCTTGTATCCTCTTTTTCTTTAAAATTGTAATGGGCTCATGAAGAAATGTATTATTAGGACAAAAAATAATCTCATTATCTTTAGTAATTATTTCTACATAAAATAATTTCATGTTGTGGATAGTTCCTTGGATTTGTTCCTCTCCAGTTCCCAAACTAATCCTATCACCAAATTTTATACTATAATAAAAAAAGAGGATTACACCAGAAGAAATATTACTCAAATTTGACCATGAAGCAAAACAAGCAGTTCCAATTATAGTAAAAATAGCAGCAATAATTAGGAAAAACTCTTTAAATTTTACTCCCCATACTACTAATAATATTAAAAAAATCATTATTCCTACAAAAAAAACAAGAAACCTCTCTGTTCTCATTATTCTTTCATGGGAAAGAAGTTTTTTTCTTCCAAAACGTACAATTCCTATATATAATATTTTTCTAACAATTAAAAAAGCTATAATAAGTAAGATACTAGAAAACATCTTTTCTAAGGGCTGAAATAATATATAGATTCTTTCTAGAAACTCTAACAGGGTACTCATTTTTTCACCTCTATTTTATATATTTTATATCCATTTTTTCAATTTTAGTACAGTCAAGGTCACTACTATAGATAAAATCATTATAAAAATAGAAAGTGGATAACCTAAGATCCAATTTAATTCTGGCATAATATCAAAATTCATACCATAAATCCCAGCTATTAAAGTTGGAGGAGCTAAACATACTGTAACCACAGTAAAAGTTTTTATTATTTGATTTTGTTCTAATTCAATTTTACTAGATATATTTTCTTTTAGATCATTTAATCTATCAAAATTATATTTTATATGAGCATTTATTACTGCTAAATCTTTATTTTCATAAGTTAAAAACTTTTTATTTTCATCGCTTATCAAAAAACTTCTTCGAAGCTGAAGGATGATTCTCTGCAACTCTATCAAACACTCTTTCAGTTGAATATTATCTAATTTTATTTTAGTAAGATTATCTAATTCCTCTAAAGAAATATTTTTAAGTCTAAGAACTTTTTTAAAATATTCCTTTACCCTTCTTGATATTAATTCTATTAGATCTGCATAATAATCTGTTAAAGCACTTAAAAAAAGTAGAGCTATTCTTTGCCCTGAAATTTTTTTACCTAGATCAAAAATTCTATTTTTTAAAATTTCTATAAGAGATATTTTAGAAATATTATTTGAATTCAAAATAACTAGATCTTCTAAAATTATTATATGTACAAAACTTTGTTCTATACCCTCTTTCTCTGTTAGATTTGGAATAGTTAAATTTAGAAAAATTTGTGAATTTTCTTCTACATATCTTGAACTTATCTCTATCTCATCTCTTTTATTTAATGGTTGCAACAAAAACTGAAATTTTTCTGATAATTTAATCATCTCTTGTTCATCAGTTTTAATTAGATGGATACATAAAATTTCATTTCGATCAATATTTAATTCATCTATACTTGATATTTTTTGAATTGTTTTATCTTGTAATAAAATCTCGATCATTTTATTCCTCCGATTCTATATTTACATTATTATAAGCTCATTGAAAAATATAATTATTTCAAGCAGAACTCTTTAAAATAAAAAAATTTACAAAAAAACCATATAGTTATTTTAACATATTTAAAAGAGAAAAAATACATCTTACTTTATCTATATAATAATATATACATAAATTATTTTGTTTATAACTTAGATCCATAAGTTTGATGATATTATTTAAAACTAGCAAAAATAAAAAGCCCTCTTTATTTTCGAGAGCTATCTTGCTAAAAAAAATTTATCATTTTATTTTTTAAAATTTAATATATTATAGTTAATCTAATTTATATGTAATCAAAATTCCTTCTATAAAACGTCTTAAGACACTAAAAATTTTATTCAAGTATAAGGGTAATTCTTTCAATTCTAATTCATAAAATTCATATTTTTCTTTCTCATCTATCTTTAAATTAATATTTGGTATATCAAGTTCTTTTTTCATGTATTCATTGATATTTTCACCTACAAAGTTTTTATTGTAGCTAAGTTCTTTTTTTATGAAAAAACCACTTCTAAAGCAAAGTAATTTTAAATTATCTTTTTCTGTTAAAATAGCATATCCCTTCATAATTTTATCTCCTCTTTTAATTTTGTAAATTAATTTTTTTCTTATTTATCTCATATATTGTTTTAGCAACCAAGACTCCTAAAAATCCAGCTGATATTATATCACTCAACCAATGTCTTGTTCCATATATCCGTGATCCACTTAATATTACAGCTAAGATAAATGCAAAACTTCTAATCATTTTGTTTTTATAGCCAAAATAAAATGATGATGCTACTGCAACAGAAACAATAGCATGTCCAGAAGGAAAACTTGCACTTGAGCTATGAAATGGATTTATACTTTCATTTCCATTAAACCATGAGGCCCAACTAAAAAATTGATATGGAAGCATATTTACATCTGGCCTCAATCTTGAAACTATATATTTTATTAGATTTACTAAAATTCCAGAGGCTATAACACTAACTATTGCATTTTTACAAATCTTTATTAATTTTTTCTTTTTTAGTAGACTTCCTGCTAAAAGAATTATAATTATAGAAGCTATAGTTACATCTCCATCTCCTTGATGAGCTAAAAATCTTTCATATTTAGAATATTTTTCTTTTTTTATATTTTCTACCTTTATTTTCTTTTTTAGTTCTATTATCTCATCAACAGTAGCAATTCTAGTACCATTTTCTATTCCCTGTAAAGTTTTTGCATAATATTTATTAGAAAATTTCCTTGCTATAGGAAGATCTAAGTAAACTATACTAAAAAGAGTTAAGACTACACCTATTATTACAATTTTTTTATACTCTATAAGAGTTTTACAAAATTCATTTATAAAACCTTTTAGATATCCTTCCTTTATAATTTGTAAGGCTATCAAAACTATTATTATTAACATCAGTATTTCTTTACTCATCAATGACTCCCTATTGTAAAACCCTTATATATGTTTTTTATACTTAACTATAATTTGAAAAATTGCATCTTCAAATTCTTCTATAAGTCCTTTTAGATATCCTTTTAAATATCCCTCTCCAAATACTTTTATTCCTATTAAAAAAACTACAACTCCCATAAAAAATTTCTTACTCATAGACCTCACCCTCTCACTTTAAATTTTTTCCATACGATATAGGTGTATCAACTTATCTTCATCTTGATATTTATAGTATCCTCTAAAGTTTTAATCAAAAATGACTTTTAATCTATCTTTAGATATACCTTATAGTAACCCCTATTAATGAAAGTTTGATGAAAGTTTATGAAAAATCTTATTCTTTAATATCTTTAAAAATATATCCTACTCCTCTTATAGATGAGATCATTGGTTTTTCTAGCTTTAATTTCTTTCTCATATTTTTTATACATGCATCAACAATATTTAAATTTCCTTCAAAATCATAACCCCAGACAGATTCTACGATTTTTTCTCGAGAGAGTACCATCTCTTTATTCAAGAAAAAATATTCAATTAAGTTGTATTCTTTTTTACTCAAAGACACAGTTTTACCTCTAACAGTTATTTCATTTGAATCTCTTTTTAAACCAATCTCACCATATGTTTCAAAACCATCTGTAAGAAAATGACTTTTATTCCTTAAAATTACCCTTATCCTTGCAAAAAGTTCTTCAATCTCAAAAGGTTTAGTTACATAGTCATCAGCTCCTATATCAAGCAATTGAATCTTTGAGATCAAGCTATTTTTTGCTGTAAGTACGATTATTGGAACATCTGAAGTTTCTCTTATTTTTTTACATAGATCTTCTCCTGGTATATTTGGAATCATAAGATCTAAAAGGATAATATTAAAAAAGTTATTATTTACTTTTTCTAAAGCACTTTTACCATCAAAGGCCACTTCTACACTATAGCCTTCCCTTAAAAATTCTATCTCTAAAAACTTACTTATTCTCTTTTCATCTTCTATTATTAATATTTTCATTAGTTTTACTCCTTCTTATTTGCATATATTAAATATTTATTTTAGTTATAAATAAAGTTTTGAAACGACTCCTATTGTCTTTTTATTTTTTATTTCTACTTGAAATCCTAGCTGTTCTGAAATTACTTTTACAATAGATAATCCTAATCCATGTCCTTCAATATCATTATTTCGAGATTGGTCCTCCCTATAAAATCTATCAAAAATCTTATTTAAATTTTCCTCTTCAATATTTTTACCATAATTTAAAATTGATAAATAAGTATCTTTTATCTCTATCTCAACTTTTCTATCATCACCATATTTAATAGCATTTTCTATCAAGTTAAGTAATAATAATTTCATTAAAACTTTGTCTGTAGTTATATCTCTATCACCAACTATTGTAACTTCACTATTAGGATATTTTATTAATAAGTTCATATAGATATCTTCTATCAATTTTTTTAAATTAATAGATTCAAGAGTCAATTCTATATTATCTTGAACTAAAAATAATAATTTTTCAATCAACTGAGCACTCTCGTTAATAGTATTAGAAATTACCCCAACATATTCTTTTATGACCTCTTTATCTCCGTCATCTATAGCCCATCTCTGTAACATTCCCGTATAGCCTTTCATTACTGTTAAAGGAGTTTTCATCTCATGGGATGCACTATGTATAAAGTTTATCTGTTGATTTTTTTGATTATTTAATCTTGTCAACATATTATTTGTAGCTTTAATTATATTTTTATTTTCCTCATAATAATAATCGCTACTTTTTATGAGTTTAAAATTTTCCCCATTTATATCTAGTTTATTAAATTCAGATTCTATATTTTTAATTTGAGAGATCATATTTTTATAAAAATATTTATAAAGAATTAAAACTGTTAGATTTAAAAGAATAAAAATACCTATAAATATTAAAAATATATCG
>DDQV01000194.1 GCA_002342785.1 Fusobacteriaceae bacterium UBA2433
TTTTTTAAAAAATTATTATCTAGATGATCATCTATCTAAGATAAAAGAGGAATTTTACCTATCCTATGAAAATAATTGTCCCTTTAATTGTCTATATTGTTATCTTAGAGATTATTTTAATCATAGTGCTTTCATATTTTATGTTAATTTAGAAGATATGTTTAATGAATTAGATAGGTTTGACAAAAAAGGAAGTATGGTCAGTGCTGGAATTGTAAATGATACCTTAGTTCATGACAATCTCACCAATGTAACTTCTGATCTTATAGATTATTTTAAAGAAAGACCAGAATTAATTTTGGAATTGAGAACAAAAAGTCATAATATAAAAAATTTATTAAGTATGGTTCCCTTTAAAAATATCCTTATATCATTTACATTTAGTCCACAAGAAGTGATAGACAGATATGAATTAAAAGCATCGTCTTTAAAGGATCGTATTATGGCTGCTAAAAAACTTCAAGAACATGGTTATTCAATAGGACTTCGTTTAGATCCGATGATAGACATAGAAGGAAGTGCTCTAGCTTATAGAGAGATGATTCAAGAAATATTTTCAGTTTTGGATCTTACTAAGGTTAGAGATATAGGAATTGGAACTATTAGATATAAAAAAGGTTTACGTCAAAAAGTTTTAGCAGAACGAAATACAGATCTATTTTTTAATGAATTTATCGTAGGAATAGATGGGAAAGAGAGATATTTCAAAAAAATACGTATAGATATGTATAAGAATATAGTAGATGCAATAAATAAATATGGTAATTTTGATATCTATCTTGGGATGGAGCCACAATATATTTGGGATGAAGTTTTCAAAGGAGAGTGTAAATGAACTATTTGATTATAGGTGATTCAACTACAGAGTTAGTTTATCAAGATTTATTGAATAAATTGACTTTAGAAACACCAAATATTGTACAGAAACAATTTGATGCTAGTTTAAAAGAGGAGGAATTATTTTTTCAATCTATCTCTATAAACTCAATGTTTGGAGGGAAGGAACTATTAGTTCTTAAAAGAGCGGAAAAAATTGATAAAATTTGGAATTTTTTTAAAGCTATGAACAATTTTAATATATTAAACAAAGATATAATTATTATATACACTTCATCTCTTAATGAGTTTGGAAAGGAAGTTAAGCCATTTCCTAAAAAAGCTAGGAAGGAAGTAGATGGAAATTTTAAATTAATAGAAGTATCAGATAAAGATGGAAATACAATTATTAACTATATTATGAATACCCTTAGGGTAGATAAATCTACAGCAATAAAATTTAAAGATATGGTAGGAGGGGATCTTTCTACTATCCATCAAGAGATGGATAAAATAAATAATTTTTTAGGGAATGAAAAATTCTCTTTTGAAAAAGTTGAAAATATTTTAACTGTTTCTAAAGAATATAATGTTTTTGATATGGTAAAAGAAGTATTACAAGGAAAAAAAGAAAATAGTCTTGTCTATCTTAAAAAATCAAAGGAGCATCTCTTCTTTTTAAATATATTGATGGGAGAACTATTAAATTTATTAAAATTAAGTATTCTTTTTGAAGAGGGAGAAATAAGATCGACTAAAAACTATAATTTATTTAAAGTTGATTTTGAAAAAAACAAAAATTTATTTAGAAATAAAAAGGGGTATAGTCATCCGTATCCTATTTTTCTAAAGTTATCCTTAATAGAAAGATTTAATAGTGATCTACTACAAAAATATTTAGATAAAGTTCTAGATATAGAAGGTAGATTTAAATCTGGAAATGGGGAACTAGATATAATGTTAGAGACATTTATTTTAGAAATATAGAAATAATAGGGATATGTATATATATTGTTAAAAAATTAATAATGTTAAGAGGAGAAAAGAAGATGAACAAACCAAAGATAAATTATCAAGTGATCTTAGAAAAAGAAATAAAGGAGATAGAAAAATTAGATTATATCCCTACTTTATTGATTCATTCTTGTTGTGCACCTTGTAGTTCTTATGTATTAGAATATCTATCAGATTATTTTAAGATCACAGTTTACTACTATAATCCAAATATCACCTTTCATGATGAATATAAAAAAAGATATATTGAACAACAAGAATTTATAGAAGCTCTAAATAAAATTGCAAAGAATAAGATAGATTTTTTAGGTGGTGAATATAATACTGCAGAATTTTATGATAAGATAAAGGGGCTTGAACATATAAGGGAGGGAGGAGAACGTTGTTTTCAATGTTTTGATCTTAGACTTGCTCAAACTGCAAAAGTAGCTAAAGAGTTAAATTATGATTATTTTACTACTGCATTATCTATCAGTCCATTGAAAAATGGTCAAAAAATAAATGAAATTGGAATAGAGTTAGAAGAAAGTTTAAAAATTAAATTTTTAAAAGCTGATTTTAAAAAGAAAAATGGGTATAAAAGATCTATAGAGTTATCTCGTGAGCATAATCTTTATCGTCAAGATTATTGTGGATGTATATATTCAAAAAAGGAGAGGGAGGAAGATGAGAAAAAGAAATAAATTTTATCTATATGTTTTTATAATAGCAGGACTTTATTTTTTATTTAATAATATTT
>DDQV01000003.1:0-15640 GCA_002342785.1 Fusobacteriaceae bacterium UBA2433
GTTCTTTTGTTTTTTCTTTGTACTGAATCTTTGTGTAACTTTTTTTCTCATTCGTGAAGATTGGTGATTATTCGTGGCTAAGTTTTTTTATCTTTTTCTGTGTAATTTGTACAATTCATGACTAAATTTTAATAATTTTAGTCTATCTTTTTAGCTATTCAAATTTTATTTTTTACCATTTAATCTAGAGATTATTTTTTTATTTCTTTTTATATACTCAAGGGGTTTAACATGATCTTTTTTTAATATTCCTACAAATAGTATATCTATGAGAGTTAGTTGTGCAATTCTAGAAGATAGTGCAGATATTCTAAATATATTTTCAGTTGCTTTTGTATATAGATTTATATTTGATAGTTTTGAAATAGAATTATTTTTCTTTCCTGTTAGAGAGATAACAGGAATTCCATCTTTTTTTATCTCTTTTAAAGTTTCAATTATAATATTTGTTTCTCCACTATGGGATATAGCTAATATTATATCTTCTTTTTTAGCACATATAGCTTGTGTTATTTGAACATGATAATCAGAATCATGTAAGGCTATCTTTCCTATTTTTTCTAACTTATGTTGAAAATCTTTAGCTACTAAAGATGAAGCTCCTATCCCTAAAAGTATAATTTTTTTAGCATTTAAAAGTTTTTCTATAGCTTCATCTAATACTTCAAAAGAGATATGATCTACACTTTCCTCTATCGACCGAATATGACTATAGGCTATTTTTTTTGTAGCTTCATCGAGGTCATCATCTAAAGAGATATCATTATGAAAAAAAACATCTTCTTTTATATTTTCTTTTCCTAGATCCTCACTTAGAGTCATCTTAAATTCAGAAAACTTATTAAATCCTATGACATTTATAAATTTGATTATACTTGATTGTCCTACACCTATATTTTTAGCTAACTCTGTAGAGGTTAAATTTTTTATATTATATATATTTTCTAATATATATTTTCCTATTTTTTTTTGTGTTTTTGATTGATCATTTATTGTGCTTTTTATTTTAAATCTAATAGACAAATTAATCCTCCTCCTTATTTAATATAAATAATTATACAATATATAATTTTAAACTACAATTTAAAAAATAAAATATTCTTTTTTAAATTGACAAAGAAGATATTTTATTCTATCATTAGGTTGGGAGTGATAATATGAATTTAAAAAAGATGATAACAGAAAGCAGAAATAAAAATAGTATGGAGATAGATAAACTTTCTACCTTAGAGATGTTAGAAGTAATAAATAATGAAGATCAAAAAGTATCTTTAGCCATAAAAACTCAATTAAAAGAAGTTGCAAAGGCAGTAGATCTAATTGCAAATGCATTTTTAAATGATGGAAGACTTATCTATATAGGTGCAGGAACTTCTGGAAGATTAGGAATACTAGATGCCAGTGAATGTCCTCCAACATTTGGAATACCAGCAGGATTAGTTGTTGGAATTATTGCAGGTGGAAAAGATGCAATTTTAAAAGCTGTAGAAAATGCTGAGGATAATAAACAGATGTGTGTAGATGATTTAAAAGATATAAATTTTAATTCTAAAGATATATTAGTAGGAATAGCAGCAAGTGGAAGAACTCCATATGTAATTGGTGGAATCGAATATGCTAAAAAATTAGGAGCTATAACAATTGGTATAAGTTGTAATCCCGATAGTATATTAGCAAAATCTGTACAAATACCAATATCTCCAGTAGTAGGAGCAGAAGTAGTTACAGGGTCTTCAAGATTAAAAGCTGGAACAGCACAAAAATTAATATTAAATATGTTAACTACAGGCTCTATGATAAAGATTGGAAAAGTTTATGGAAATTTAATGGTAGATGTAGAAGCTACAAATAAAAAATTAGTTGAAAGACAGAAACAAATTGTTATGGAAGCTACTGATTGTACTAAAAAAGAAGCTATATCTGCTCTAAAAGATACAAATGGTCATTGTAAAACTGCTATCCTTATGATCTTAGGTAATTTAAAAGCAAGTGAAGCTAAAATACTTTTATTAGAAAAAAAAGGTTTTATCCGTGAAGCATTAAAAGCAATTAAATTTAATTAGAAATAAATTATTAATTATATATTTGATTAAAATTGTTATAGGGGGGAAGTTATGGATTATAGGGAAATTATAGAAAAGATAATAAAACTTGTAGGAGAAAGAAAAAATATTAAAAGTTATACTAGTTGTATGACTCGTTTAAGAATATCTATAAAAAATTTAGAAAAAGTTGATCTAGAAAGTTTAAAAACAATCAAAGGAGTAATGGGATTAAATATAAATGGAGATGAGTTACAACTAATATTTGGTCCTGGAAAAGTAAAAAAAGCCCACACTGCAATGGATGAATATTATAATTCAAATGTTGAAAACCAAACTTCTGAAAAAGAAAAATTTGAAGATACAATAAAAAATCAAAAAAATACTGTGAAAGCAAAAAGAACGAGTAAGTTCCAAGGATTTATGGCAAATTTTTCTAATATATTTGTTCCATTAATTCCAGGATTTATCGCAGCAGGAATGTTAGCAGGGTTAGCTGGATTATGTAAAGAATTAAATATCACAGGTGATTGGGTTAACTATATAAATGTATTTAATAAATCGCTAACTAAATTTATGTATATAATGATTGGTTTCAATGCGACTAAAGCATTTGGTGGATCAGGAGTAATCGGTGGAATGTTATCAGGATTATTCTTACTAGGATATGGTGATGGTGGTAACAGTGGTATGGCAGAATTTTTTGGTCAAACTATTGAACCTCGTGGCGGAATGATAGGAATATTATTTACCACAATAATTGCAGCTAAATTTGAAATATTTATTAGAGAAAAATTTTCATGGGAACCAACAGATATAATCACAACTCCTATAATTACCCTATTAGGTATGGGAGCACTAACTTATACAGTGATCATGCCCCTATCATTTAAACTTTTTGGTCTTATGAACTATGCCTTTGCAAATCTAAATGGAAACCCAATTGGAGGAGGAATCTTAGCTGGATTATTTTTGCCATCAGTTATGATGGGAATCCACCAAGGATTTGTTCCTGTTTATCAAGGATTAGTAGAAACAACTAAAATGAATTCATTATTTCCAATCTTAGCAATGGCAGGAGCAGGACAAGTAGGAGCAGCTCTAGCTCTCTATGTAAAATCTCCTAAAGATTCAAACTTACGTGAAAATATTAGAGGAGCAATTATTCCAGGTTTCTTAGGAATAGGTGAACCATTAATATATGGTGTAACACTTCCTAGGGTAAAACCATTTTTTACATCTATGGCAGGAGGTGCAATTGGTGGAATATATATAGGTATCATGTCTAAGATAGGATTTACTTTTGGTCTCAACACTGTATTTGGATCTTCAGGAATCTTGGGATCTTTTGCTATGACATCAAACAAAGGAGTAGTTGTTGCAATAATTTTATATATCTCTGCATTAATAGTTGCATATATATCTGGATTTATCCTTACATACCTATTTGGATGTAAAAATGTAGATCTATCATAAGTATAATTTTTTCTAAAACTTCTCAACTGTGTAGATATCAGTTGAGAAGTTTTTTTATCTTAAAATGTTCCTTAAAATTAATTGACTTTCTTTTAAAAAAAAAGTAACATAATTAAACAATCATCTAATTTAGGAGGAAGTTATATGGAAATAATGGATATATTAAAATTAATTGCAGATAAAAATAGAATGAGAATATTAAATATTTTATATAATAAAAATAAAACCTGTGTCTGTGTCTTAGAAGATATATTAAATCTAAATCAATCAAATCTTTCTAGACATCTAAACAAATTAAAAAAAGCTGGAATAATTATAGGAGAGAAGAGAACCCAATGGGTTGATTATGAGATCTCTGAAAAATTTTTAAAGGAAAATCCATTTGTAAAAGAAATTTTAGAATCACGATTAACCGAAGAGATTTTTTTAAAGGATTTAAATAACTTTAAATGTTTAAAATGTTAATAGATACTCTAAAAAATTTAAAATAAAAAACTGTAGAATAAATACTCTTTTCAGAGTCTATTCTACAGTTTACAGTGTCCTATATTTTTAAAAAATAAACTCTCTAACTTGACCTTATTCTTTTCCTGAAATTATATTTTTCCACCTTGTTACTATCTCTTTTTTATTTTCAGATGCCCAATCGAAGTCATAATTTAAAAGTTTGATATCTGTAATTGGTTTAAGTCCATTTGGAAGTGCAATATCACTTCTAGAACCCCTAATATTAAATTCTGTAGCCAAAAGTTCTTGAACCTCTTTACTTCCTATATAATCTAAAAATAGCTTAGCATTTTCTTCATTGATTGCACCTTTTATTAAAGCAGCACCATCAGCCACAACAGAAGTTCCTTCAATCGGATATACTATCTCTATGTGTCCACCTGCATTTTTATATTTAACGCCAGAACTTTCTAAAGTTAATCCAATAGGATATTCCTTCTCTACAACCCCTCTAGGAACAGCAGATGAACTTACTAAGATCTTTTTATCAAGATTAATTATAAACTTTTTAATAAAATCATATCCAGTTTCAGAATCTTTTCCAAAAGCAGTTAAAAGAGTTCCTATAATTGTATAAGCAGAACCAGATTTAACAGGTGAAGCCATGGCAATTTTTCCTTTCCACTTAGGATCTATTAGATCTTTCCAAGATGTAGGGGCCTCTTCTTTTTTTACAATATCAGTATTGTATATTATAACCATAGGTAAAACGGCAAAACCAAACCATCTATCATCAGGATCTCTAAATAAAGGATCTATACTATTATGATTTGCACTTTTATATGGTTCAAAATATTCCTTATATGAATTTAAAGATTCAGCTCCTCCACCAAAGATAAGATCTCCTAAGGGATTTTTACTTTCAGCTTGTATTCTTTTTAATAATTCCCCAGTTCCTGCTACAACTAAATTAACTTTAATTCCTGTTTTTTTTGTAAAACCATCGGTAACACTATTTATAGCAGCAGGAAAAAGTGGTGAGTATACTGTTACCTCATTACTCTTAGAAGATATTTTATTATCTTTATTTTTTTCTTTTCCACAAGCTACAGTTAATAGAAGTAATAATGCCAATATCAAATTTAAAAATTTTCTTAATCTTTTCATATAATTTCTCCTTAATAATTTTTTTAAGATTCTTAAAACATACTACTCGTATTATAGAATTTATTCAATAAAAAATACACAAAGTGTATGGGTACACAATGTGTATTTAATTATAAAATATTAATATCTATATGTAAAATTAATTCCTTATATGAAATAAATATATTAGTTTATAGAACTATCTTTTGTTAGTGTTCCAACAGAAGTTTTATATAAATTTCCTGTAATAGTATCTTCTTCTAATACATATAATCCACCAGAAGCAAAGTCGATAACTAAACCTACTACTCCTCCTATTCCAAAGAATAAATTTCCCCAAACCCAACCAGAAGCTTTATTTCTAACAACGGCCATATAAGGTTCATAACCCTCAGCTTCAATTTTTATAACATGATCACGTTTTGTTTGTAAATTTACCATAATAGGTGCATTACCATTATAGACTCCATCAACATAAATTTTTGAATCCCTAACATTTGAATTGATAGAAAGTGGTGAAGATGTTCCAGTCATAATTGTAGCACAACTTGATAATACTAGAGTTAAAAGTAAGACGATAAGTAATTTAATTTTTTTCATTTTTCCTCCCTAATTTTTTCGTTAATATAATAATACAACATTTTATAAAAAAAAACCAATTAAAATTAAAAAATAGCTAAATATATAATATTTATTTTTATAATTCTTAAATTTCATATTAAAATATCAAGACTACAAAAAAAATAAAAACAAAACGAAAGAGAATCAAAATTTCCCAATCTAGATAAAATCTATTTATGGTATAATAAAAAGTACAAATTTTTAAATAAAATATAGGAGGAGATTGATGAACATACTCATGGCATTATCTCAGTTAGAAGTTACAGGAGCTGAAGTATATGCAGTTGAAATAGGAGAAACATTGATAGATAGGGGACATAATTTATTTTTTGTTTCTGATACACTTACAAAAAAAATTAGAGGGAAATATATTCCCCTTAAATTTAATAAAAGAAATATATTTCAAAGATTTGATCAAATAATTAAATTAATAAAAATTATAAAAAAAAATAAAATAGATATTGTCCACGCTCACTCTCGTGCTTCTGCATGGAGTGCAAAGATAGCTTGTAAACTTACAAAAACTCCATTTATAACTACCATCCACGGGATGCAACATATATCTAAACACAGAAAAAAAAAACAACCAATTGGATGTGGATATGCAGTCTGTGAAAATATAAAAAAAGATCTAATCGAAACTTTTGATGTAGATCCTTCTCTAGTTAAAGTTCTTAGAAATGGAATAGATCTTAAAAAATTTAAAATTTCTATCCCTCCTAAGAATAAAAAAAAAAACATATCGATCATAGGTCGTTTATCAGGCCCTAAAGCAGATATAACTTATAATCTATTATCTAACTCTATCGATTTAGATAGATATACTGTAAATATAATTGGAGGGAAAAATATCCCTGAAAGATTTAATAAATTTAAAAATAAAGTCAACTTCACAGGATATATAGACAATGTCTATGAATATATGGCAAGTTCCGATCTTGTTATTGGAGCTGGAAGGGTAGCTATGGAAAGTTTACTCATAGGCAGACCTACTCTAGCAATTGGAGAAGCCAAGGAAGTTGGGATAATAGATATAGATACTGTCTCTATCGCTCTATCTTCTAATTTTGGAGATGTAGGAGATAGAACTATTCATAACTTTGATTGGGATTTTATTCGAGATGAGATAGATCGTGGTGTAAATTTAGATCAAACTTCCCTAGATGTAATCGATATTATTTCAAAAAATTTTGATATCGATAAAGTTGTAGATACTTTAGAAAAAACATATCAAAGAGAGTGGGTACGAATAAAAAAATATGATATTCCTGTGATCATGTATCATAGGGTAATAAAAGATATAGAAACTGAATCTGGAAAACATGGAACCTATGTTACTATAGATCAATTTAGAGATCATATGACAATCTTAAAAAATAATAATTATATTCCTATTACCTTTGAAGATCTAGCTAAGATCTCACTTCATAAAAGATTTGAAAAAAAATATATTATATTAACTTTTGATGATGGATATATAGATAATTATACATATGCTTTTCCTATCTTAAAGGAATTTAAATTCAAAGCAACTATCTATCTAGTTTCTGACAGAAAATATAATCAGTGGGACGTAGATCTAACTCAAGAAAAAAAATTCTTGATGATGGATAGATCTATGTTAGAAGAGATGAGAGATAGTAATTTAATTGAATTTGGAGGACACACCCTGAGTCATCCTAGACTTTCTCAGTTAGATGACCATGAGATGAAAGAGGAGATATTTCAAGATAAGATAAATACTGAAAAAAAATTAAATATTAAACTTAATTCCTTTGCATATCCATATGGAGATCTAGATGATAGAGCGAAAAAATTAGTTCGTGATGCAGGTTATCTATATGGAGTTTCTACAGACTCTGGTTCATATTGTCTCAGTGATGATATTTTTCAGATTAGAAGGATAGGAATCTTTCCTACTATTACAAATTTGGGATATAAAAGAAAGATCCGTGGAAATTACAATTTTATCAAAATAAAAAGAGAAAATAAAAATAAAAAATAATATAATATTTTTTCCCTTCTACTATTGACATATAGCCAATTTTGAAAGATACTCTAGAGTAAATATATATAAGGGGGTTAAAAAATTGATAGATAAATTAATAAAAGAAACAAGATCATTTAGGAGTTTTAAAAAAGTTAGGATCGAAAAAAAAGAGTTAGAAGAAATCATTGAGATAGCAAGATATTCTGGTTCTGCTAGAAATGGACAATGTCTAAGATATGTATTAATATCAAATGAAGAGGTTTGTGATCAAATATTTCCACATACAAAATGGGCTGGATCTATAAATTGGAATCCTACAAAAGATGAATCTCCTGTAGCTTATATCTTGATGTTAAACGAAAAAAAAGTAGGTACAAGTGATAACTTCTTTAATTTTGATATGGGAATTGCAAGTCAAAATATCATGTTAAAATTAAGAGATATGAAATTTGGAGGATGTCTTTTAGGTTCTTATAATAAACCTGCAGTAAAAGAACTTTTAGAGATATCAGATGACTATGATCTAGGAATTTTAATTGCCATTGGTAAACCTAATGAAACTGTAGAAATAATAGATACATCTTCTGATACTAAATATTTCAGATCAAACAATATCCACTATGTTCCTAAGTTAAAAAAAGAAGATCTAATAATAAAAAATATATAATATAAAAAAGCCATCAAATAATATTATTTGATGACTTTTTTTTTAAAATACATATCCCATATTAACAGATATTATTGCACTCTCAGTAGAATTTACATCATTTGTTAGTGATAGTTCTAATGGACCAAAAATAGATTTGTATCCTAAGGTTAACCCATATCCATATTCATAATCTTCATATATTTCATCGTCATTGTTTCCTATTAAATCACTATCTTCTACACTTCCATAGGTTAAAGTATTAAATTTAGCTGTAATATATAAATTAGAATAGATCATATACTGAGCTCCTAACTGAACGACCATAAATTTTGATGCTAATTTCCCCATCATATTATAACCATAAAACGAGATATAATTATTGTCTATATCATTATTTATTCCACCAATTTTAAAATGCTTTTCTAATGGTATATTTCCTCCACTAATTATTCCTCCACTTAGAGATCCACTGAGTGAAAGTTTAGGTGTTATTGGGATATAACCCTGTATTATCCCTAATTCACTATAATATTCTACTTCCTCACTTCCTACTCCACCAACTTCATGTTTGGCTTTTAGATAACTTCCATCGGTAGGATAGATCGAACTATCTTTTCTATCTAAGATCAACTTTAGATACATCTCTTGATAATCATAGTTTTCACTTAGAAGATCTTTATATTTATCCGAACCTACATCAAATTCATTTTCAGTATCAACATATTTTATCCCAGTAGAAAGATCAAATTGTCTAAATAATTTAGTTGTAAAACTAAGATCAATAAATTTACTTTCCTCTGTTGATTCCGCTTTTAAACTTTTGCCTTCATAGATATATATAGGATTTTCTTCATAACCTAATTTTAGATCTATTCCTATTTTATTTTTTTTCCCATAATACCAAAAATTATTAAATTCAAGACTTTTATACTCTCCAATTTCTAATTCTAAAGATGTTACCTTTCCTATCTTTCCTAATTTAACAAAATCAGTTCCCACAGCTAATTTTGATCCTGTATCAGAATTATAGTTTGCTCCTGCCCTTATAAAATTTAGTTCTTTTTCCTCTACATCTATCTTTAAAGTAGATCCATTAATTGTATAATAAGATTTTTCTACATAGGGTAGAGCATAGAGTTTCATCATAAGACTTTCTAAATCTTTATAACTTACCTTTCCTGGAATTTTTTTATCAAGTTGTTCCTCTACAATATCTTTTTTCATCTCTTTATCTAAAGACTTCGAATCTTTTATTTCAATATTATCTATATATACCTCGTCTAAAAATTTTTTTCTCGGTACTCTTTTTTGCATATCTAAACTTTTATATCTCTCTAATTCTTTTAATTTTTCCTTAGTTGCTAACTCTCCCTTAGATATTAGATGATCTAAATTATCAAAGTCTGCTGTCCCATCTAATTTTACATCTGGGTCTATTATTATAGTTGCTAATTTTCTTTGTTTCTCTGTAGATTCTAACCCTCTATAGGTAGAAATTTTATTTACTACAGTAAGTAGATTATAAGTTAATATATCTATTTGAGGTGCTCCTACATCACTAGCTATAACAATATCTGCTCCTGCTGAAAAAAGATCTTCCACAGGTAGATTTCTAGAAACCATCCCATCGATATATACTTTATTTCCTATTTTTACAGGATCATATATAGTAGGGATTGCCATACTAGCACTGACAATAAGAGGCAAATTTCCATGGTCAAAACTTTTAGCTTTTCCTGTATTAAAATCTGTAGCAACTATCCGTAAAACAGGATTAAATTCATCAAAAGATTTGATATCTCTTTCATTCCAAAATAATTCTTTTAACTTTAAATATGATTTTTCTCCAGTTAAGATACCCTTTGGAAGGCTAAAATTTAATTTATCATCATAGGTTACTGAAGCAAAATATTTTTCAGATTTAAATTTTTCTTCTAATGGAATATCTATCCTCTTTGGTTCATTAGATAATCGGTAGTCCCAATCCATGGTTTTTACAATAACTTCAATCTCATTAGGAGTATATCCTACAGCATATAAACTAGCTACAACACCACCCATACTAGTTCCACTAATATAATCAATAGGTATATTATTTTCTTCTAAAACTTTTAAAACACCTATATGAGCAAATCCCTTAGATCCACCACCACTTAATGCAAGACCTATCTTTATCCTCTCTCCTGTTTTTTTTCTCTTTAAAATCGATTCTCTCAATCTTTCTAATTCTAAAATTTGAGATCTTTTCAACTCTATTTTTGAATCGATGGTAGATATTCCCATATTATTTTCTTTAGGAGATATTGTTTCTGATCTAAGTGTAACAGCAAAAATATTGTATATTATTAATATGTATAAAAATTTATTTTTCACTTTTCCTCCTGTATTTTTAGTAACTTTTCCCTTGTCGGATCTTCCATGTTTAGTTGTTTCATAAAATAAATATCTAATTTTTCTTTAAACTCTATTCCTGGAATCTCATTATTTTTAAGAAGATCCCTTCCCCTAATGATAGGTTTAATCCTAAAGAGAGTATAGATATATTTTTTTATTTTTTCTTCAATATTTTTATCTCTATTTTGAATATAGATCAAAATAATTATCTCCATAGATATATTATTTAGTGCCTTATATATCTCTGAATTTTTATTTGCTAATTTCAACTCCTTTAATATTTCCTCCCTTATTAATATACCATAATCATACTTTTCTATAAATTTATTTGAAAAATCAAATTTTTTAAAAACTAGATCTAGTTCTTTTTTTTCTAAATTTTCTAAAATAATTAAAAATACCAACAACCATTTTTTTATCTTAACAAAACTTAAAAGTTCATCTAAAGTCTCTAACTTTTCTATATTTTTTCTCATCTCTAGATCATATTTAATATTGGGATTGATCTCACAAAAAACATTATACCTATCTAAAAGCTCCATTCCCCTAGTTAAATTTTCATCAGAAAATAAGATCTCTAATTCCTGTTTAACTCGAGGCCAAGATATTTTCTTTAAAAAACCGTCAGCTATTGCATTTTTTAAAAATATTTTTGTATCTTTACCTAGCTCAAATTTATATCTAGCTGCAAATCTAAAAGCTCTTATTATCCTTGTAGGATCTTCTACAAAACTAAGATTATGAAGAGTTTTTATTTTTTTAGCAATAAGATCATTATATCCCCCATAAAAATCAATAAGTTTACCAAAGTTATAACTATCTATCTCTAAAGCCATGGCATTTATACTAAAATCCCTCCTATACATATCATCTCTAATATTTCCATACTCTACCACTGGAAGGGAGGTAGGATATTCATAATATTCCAACCTAGAGCTAGCTATATCTAATTTTAGATCATCAGAAACTATTATCATCGCAGTTTTAAATTTTTCATGTATTTTTATTTTTTTAGCATTTAAGATCTCTTTTAGCTCTAAAGCAAAACTTATTCCATCTCCCTCTACTACTATATCAATATCTTTATTATTTATTCCGAGAATAAAATCTCTGACGATTCCTCCTACTAAAAATACTTTTTCACCTCTTTTCTTCGATAACTTCTCTATAATCTTTAATAATTTAGTAAGTTCTTGTGGAACTACTTCAGTTATATTATTTTTTACATCTAATTCAAATTTTAATTTTTTAGCTTTTCTTATTGGATTTTTACTGTATATAGAATTTAATATATCGGTTCTAGTAACTATCCCAATTATTTTTTTTTCATCGTCGACTATTGGAATTCTTCCAATTCCTTTTTCTACAATAAGGGCCTTTAACTCCTCAATACTAAGATCTTTATCTCCTGTAATTATTTCAGAGGTCATATATGCACTGACAGGTGCATTTGAAAATCCATGATTGAGAGCTTTATCTACACTATTTCTTGTAATTATTCCTATGACTTCACCATCTTCTACAATTGGCAACCCACCATATCCCATTCGATACATTATCTTGTAGGCCAGCTTAATTTTTGTATCTTTTAAGATAGTTCTTACTGGAATATTCATTATATCTATTGCCTTTTTTCCAGGTCTAACGGTCATCTCTATATTTTTTTTTATATCTGCATATATCTTTTCTATCTCTTGACCTTTTACTATTCCTGAAACAGCATACTCATGCCCTTCAACCTTATAATCTTTTAAAATTTTAGACATGTCTATCTTATTTGAAGATCTTCCTATTATATTTATTTTTTTTTCATTTCCACATAAGATAATACACAAACTTGATTTTTCTAGATATTGCATCTTATTTATTAATTCATCTAAACCTAAGATAAAATCATTGGTCTTATAATATGTTAGTTGTACCCTCTCACCATCTATATCTAAAAATTCAGAATTTTCAATAAGTTCTATAAATATTTCTAACTCTTCTTTTTCTAATCCTTTTTGGATATACTCACTGACCTTAGACAGATCTCCATTATTTTTTAATAGATAAGCCCCCATCTCTAAATCTTTTGGAGTCGTACTATGAAAATTAAAACTTCCTGTATCTTCATAGATCCCCATAAGACCCAAGGTAGCTTCTATCTGATTTAATTTAATATTTGGATCATCTTCTAATAAGACCTCTAATATATTAGTTGTATTAGAACCATAATTTTTTCTAATAATCTTTCTACCCTTTATATCATTTTTGCTAACCTTATGATGATCATAGATTATAACCTCTACATTATCTTTATCTAATAGCTGTTCAAATACTCCTATCCTATTTTTTTTAGAAGTATCTACAACAATAAGTTTTGTTACCTTATCCATCTCAATATCTTTTATTTTTTTTATCTTTAAAAAATCCTGATAAAGATTTACAAAAGCCTTTACACCCTTCCCAACATTACCTGGAAAAACAATTATTCCATTGGGGTATAATCTTTTTATTAAAACCATAGAAGAAAGTGCATCTAGATCTGCGTATATATGACAAGTTATTATTTCCATCTTTACCACCTACTAAATTATATAGTTATATTCTATATAATTATACACTTTTATCTGTTTTTTTTTAAGAGTTTTAAAAAAAATTTAAATATTTTATTGACAATTATATGTTATTTATTATATTATTAATAAAATAATAAATTAAACGGAGGTGACTATTATGTCTAAGAGACTTACTTGGTGGTGCAAAAACGAATCTAATAAATTTAATACCGAATTATTAAGTAGATCTGTTTTTGACCGATAGTTGCTGTAGTTTTATATAATTTCAAATATGTTTTATAAAATCAAGAAAATCTTGTTTTTATAAGATATAATTATGGAATTAACTATACAAGGGGGTTAATCTTATGGGTTAATCTCTTTTTTTTATATAAAAAATAAATTAAAAGGAGTAAATAAATGAAGAAAATAATTTTAGGAATCACTTTAGTAATGGCTTTAATAGGATGTAAAGGTAAGGAAGAACAAACAACAAATAATACCACAGAAAAAATAAATATTGGTATCACTCAAATTGTAGAACACCCGTCTCTTGATACAATTAGAACTGGTGTTGAAGATGCCCTTAAAGAAAGTAAATATAAAGACCAAGTAGTATTCAACTATCAAAATGCCCAGGGAGATTTTATCACAGCTCAAACTATTGCAACTCAATTTAATGAAAAATCTGATATAATAGTAGCTATAACGACTCCTAGTGCTCAAGCAGCTTTAAATAAAGTTCCAGAGAAACCACTTTTTTTCACTGCTGTAACAAATCCTGTAATAGCAGGATTAGAAGGTAAAAATGTTACAGGAGTCAGTGATATGTCTCCAGTAAAAGAACAAGTTAAATTAATTCAAGAACTACTTCCAAAGGCAAAAACAATAGGAACTATATACACAACTAGTGAAGCTAATTCAACATTCCTTGTAGAAGAGTTTACTAAAGTTGCTGAAAAAGCAGGATATAAAGTTATTGCTAGAGGAATTACAAATGTTACAGAGATTGCTTCTGCATTAGATAGTTTAGTTGGAAATGTTGATGTTCTATATACAGCTAAAGATAATAACCTAGCTTCAGCTTATAGCCTTATTATAGATAGAACTAATAAAGCTAATATTCCTGTTATAGGTGCTACTAGAGATTTTACTGAAGCAGGAGCCCTAGCTTCTTCTGGAATATCAGAATATGAAGTAGGATACCAAACTGGTGAGATGATCTTAAGATATTTAGATGGAGCAAACCTTGAAGATATGAAGATAGAATATTTAAATAAATCAGAATTAACTATAAATGAAGAACAAATGAAAAAATATGAAATTTCATTAGATGAAGAACAATCAAAAAATATAGAAATTATAAAATAAAGAAATTATAGATTAAAGGAGAAAAAATTATGTTACTAGGTACTATTGAACAGGGGTTAATTTTTGCAATAATGGCTTTAGGATTATATATATCCTATAAAATACTAGACTTTCCAGACCTTACTGTAGATGGATCTTTCCCAATGGGAGCTTCTATTGTAGCTATACTTCTTATAAAAGGATTTAATCCTATCTTAACTTTAGCAGTTGCATTTATTGGTGGATCTCTTGCTGGACTTATCACAGGATATATCCACATTAAATTTAAGATCACAAATCTTTTGGCTGGAATTATTGTTATGACAGGACTATATAGTATCAACCTTCGAATAATGGGAAAATCAAATATCCCATTATTTAAGGTTGGTAATATTTTTTCTAACAAATATAACTTCTTAATCATATTGTTAATAGTACTTATTTGTAAATTTTCTTTAGATTATCTTTTAAATACAAAATTTGGATTTGCCCTAAGAGCTTTAGGTGACAATGAAACTTTAGTTGTTTCTCTAGGAATAGATGAAAAAAGATTAAAGATAGTAGGCCTTATGCTAGCTAATGGATTAGTAGCACTATCTGGTGGAATACTCGCTCAATACCAGGGTTTTTCAGATATTGCCATGGGTACAGGAACAATTGTTACAGGACTTGCTTCAATTATAATTGGTGAAAGTGTCTTAAAAAAAGGAAAATTATTTGGTGTAACAACCATTGTAATTGTAGGTTCAATACTATATAGATTTATAATACTCGGTTCTCTAAAGATAGGATTTGCTGCTAGTGATATAAAACTTATCACTGCAATATTAACTGTTGGAATCATGGCTTTTAAAAGTAAAAATTTAAACTTGAAATTTAAAAAAAATTAGGAGGTAGATCAAAAAATGCTAAAAATTAATAATCTATATAAATCTTTTCATTCTGAATTAGGAAATGAAAAAAAAGTTTTTAGAGGATTAGATTT
>DDQV01000003.1:15721-48267 GCA_002342785.1 Fusobacteriaceae bacterium UBA2433
TAAATATTATAATGGGAAATATAGAACCAGATAATGGAAGTTTATTTATAGAAGATCAAGATTTTACAAAGTTGCCTAACTATAAAAGAAATGCTTTTATCTCAAAGGTATACCAAGATCCTTCCCTTGGAACTGCACCATCTATGACTATTTTTGAAAATTTATCTATGGCAGACAATAAAGGAAAAAGATTTAATCTTACTCTAGGCTTAAATAAAAAAAGAAAAAAATTCTATAGAGATACCTTAAGTCAACTAGGTTTAGGATTAGAAGATCAATTAGATACAGAAGTTGGTTTACTCTCTGGAGGACAAAGACAATGTCTAGCTCTTATCATGGCAACTTTAAATAGACCAAAGATGTTACTCCTTGATGAACATACAGCAGCTCTTGATCCTCAAACTTCAAAATTAATCATGGAAAAAACAAAAACAATTGTTGAACACTATAAGATACCTACCCTTATGATAACTCATAACTTAAACGATGCTATAAAATATGGAAATAGATTGATCATGTTACATGAAGGTAAGATCATCTTAGATTTTACAGGAGAGGAAAAAAATAACCTCACTCCTGAAAAACTTTTGAAAATATTTCATAACAAAAATACGACTATAAAAGATGATGAACTCTTTAGTCTATAATTTTTTTTAACATTAAATATAAAAAACAAGATCAAAATTTCTAGACACAGAGAAAATCGATCTTGTTTTTTTATTTTTAAATTTAATTTTATAGTATACAAAAAATTGCAAATCAATTTTTTTCTTAAGATTAATATTAGTTAAAATTAGTTCCTTTTTTTTATTTACCTCTTAACTTTTATGCCTTTTAATGATATGCTTTTAATTGTTTAAGAAAACAATTATAGATCTATTCTAAATATAAAAAATTCTTAAAATATAAGACTCTTTTATTATAGATTTTTTTCTAAAAAAGAAATATACTTCTAATAACAAGATAATTTTAAGGAGTGGATTCTATGAACACAAAACATTTAAAAACATATTCCAATCTCTTAATTTCTTTAACTAAATCTGTTCATTCCATAGATTTAAAAAAAATTACAGATTCTTAATCTTCTAAAAACTCAGTTTATTATTTTCTTAGTTTAGATAAGTTTTGTAAAAATAACTATTGATCATCTAATAAAAACAAAATATTATTTATTAGGGCTAAAAAACTTTTTAAAATTATCTGATTTAAAGATAGCGTAATTTTTCATAAGATAAGTCTACTTGAATTTAAATAGTTACTACGAAATATCAATTATTAAGAAATTTTATGTTATAGATTAAATTAAGTTTAAATTTTAAAGGAGGCAAAAATGAATACTTTCATCTTGGGTATTGGTATTTTCATGTTTACTTACTATCTCATCATAACAGAAAAAATACCTCATACACTTTCAGCATTACTAGGTGGTATATTAATGGTTACTTTGAAGATTTTACCATCTGAAAAAGCTTTTCGAGCTATTGATTTAAATGTTATTTTTCTTTTGATCGGTATGATGATCATCGTTCAAATAACTTCAGAATCTGGACTGTTCCAGTGGGTAGCTATTAAGATTGTTAAAACTGTTAAAGGTAAACCCTTTCCATTAATGTTTTTATTAATGGTTATTACAGCTTTATTTTCAGCACTCTTAGACAATGTTACCACAATTTTATTATTAGGTCCTGTCACCATTCTTATAACGGAAGAGTTAAAAATCGACTCTATACCATTTCTTATTGCTGAGGTAATTGCTTCTAACATTGGTGGAGCCGCAACTCTTATTGGAGACCCTCCCAATATATTAATAGGAAGTGCTTCTAAACTATCATTTAATGAATTTGCATTAAACCTATCTCCAATAATTGTAATTATCCTTATAGTTACAATCATCAACTTTAGATTTATTTTTGGAAGTAAGATGAAAGTTGCCAGAGATTTAAGAGCAAAAGTTATGGATATGGATGCTAACAGAGCTTTAAGAGACAAAAAACTTATGATTACTTCACTTACAGTATTATTTTTTGTTTTTATAGGTTTTTTGACACATTCAATAACTCATATTGAACCTTCATTTGTTTCTTTTGGTGGAGCAGTTATTCTAATGATAATAACAAAAAAAGATGTAGAAGAAATTTTTAAAACCATAGAGTGGAAAACTTTGTTTTTCTTTATAGGACTTTTCATAATGGTCGAAGGGATTGTAGAGATAGGAGCCATAGATATTATGGCAAATCATGCTCTAAATCTTACAGGGGGAGATCTAGCTAAAACATCTATCTTGATACTTTGGATGTCTGCGATAATTTCATCAGTAGTAGATAATATTCCCTATACAGCAACTCTTATCCCTATGATAAAAACAGGATTAATTCCTAGCATCTCTTTAGCACATCCAGAAATTCCATTACAAATTATAAAATATGCTTTGTGGTGGCCTCTTTCTCTAGGCGCTTGTTTAGGTGGTAACGGAACCCTTATCGGAGCTTCTGCAAATGTTGTAGCTGCTGGAATAGCTTCAAAGAGTGGAAAAAACTTATCATTTATGACATTTACAAAATACGGTTTTCTAATAATGATCGAATCTATGATACTAAGCACCATCTATCTTTGGATTAGATTTCTTTAAAACTTCTTTATTTATATTAGATAAACACTTAAATAGTTTTCTAATATTATTAATGATATTTTTTAAAGAAAAAAATATCAAAACCCAAAAAGCAGATTTAATAAAATTGATTTTTATTAAATCTGCTTTTCATTTCTAAAAAATATTTTTAAAAATTATTTACTTTCTCTCAAACTATAGTTTTCAATTTTAACTATCTTTAAAGCTCTCTTCGCTAATATATTAAAATTATCAACTTCTATATTTCCACAATGGATGTGTTTATTGTTATGGTTAACTATTAAATCTCCTTTATAGTCAATCATAATATATCCTCCATCAAATTTCTCATTATCTTCTTTTAATATATTTTTACATATAGAATGTCTAGAACAAAATTCATTATATTCTTTTTGATTTAATTTATATTTAATAGAGTCTCTATTCATATCATCAACTATATATAATTCTAATAATTTAACTCTATCAGCTCTTACTTCATTTAAAAATTTTGAAAAATCTTCTATAAAATTAAACTTTGATACTACTATGTTAATTTTTAATTTTATATTTAAAATTTTGATTTTTTTACATATCATTACCAATTTTTCTAAACTTAATGTTTTTTTATTCATATTACAACGTCCTAATTTTATTGCTGTTTCTCTCTCTAATGTATCCACACTTATCCCAATCATATCTAAATATTCTCCTACTTCAGATAAAAACTCATTTGTTAAGAGCGAACCATTTGTTACTAATGAAACTCGTATTCCTTTTGAATTTATATATTTAATCAGAGGGATAATTCCCTTATATAGTAGTGGTTCTCCTCCTACTAAATTAATTCTTGGATTCGTTATTTTATTTTCTTTGAAATAGTCACTAATAGTATCGACCCATTTTAATAGTGAATTAATATCAGGATATGTAGCAATAGTTTTATCCGCAAAGCAATACACACATTTATAATTACAATGATTTATAAAATGTAAATTTAGTTGATTAAGCATTGCAAATCACCTCTATAGATTTAGCAATGTCACTCTTTCCTTTACCTGATGTTAGATCAAAACTTAACTTACTTCCTATTCTAACATTATCTCTGTCAGCTTCTGAGATCTCTTTATAGTTTAAATAAATTTCTTCTTCTCTTTCACCACTTTTTATAAAAAAATAATGTTTATTATCATGGTTATACTCATCTATTACAGTACCTAATATTTTTTCTCCATCTAATTCTTCTCCACCTTTTAATAAATTTAATTTCTTCATAGGTTTATTCTCAATAGTTTTATTAAATCTTATAAAAGTATCTGGATTTTTACTCTCATTTGATTTTTTTACATCTATATAATCCTTTTCAGCTAACCTAAAAAAAATCTTTTTTATTCCGCTGAGTTTAAAAGTTGGATCTTCACTACCTAATTGTCCTAATCTACTAGAAGTTAAATATTTAGTATGATCCCCTTTACTCTCTTTAATCCATGCTCTGTAAATAATTTTTTCAATTTTTTCTAAAGATAGTTCCATCGAAGCTTTTCCTTCTTCTAAATCTAAATAAAAATGATTGGAATATTTTTTTAGTTCCTCAGCTGTACTCTCCTTGAAAGAAAGAGTTACAAGTCTCTTTTTTTTATCTTCAGAATAAGCCTTAGCTATAGGAAACATATCTCCATCACCACTCAATAGATACACTCCTTCACTATCATCTCTGAACACATTCACTACTATGGTTGAATCCACACCTTTTTGAACCTTTCTTCCATCAGATAAAATTGCTATATAGCCATCTGTATTTATCTTTAAGTTAGGAATATCTAATTCCCCTAATCTACTTATAATACATTTACTTACCTTATTTGCTCCGTAGTATATTAAATGAGTTGGGTACCCTACTTCCCCTAAAATCTTTTTTAAAGATTTTTTTAAATCATCCATTTCCACAGTAGTTTTTCTTAAATATTCTCCATCAATATGTAACGTATATTTTTCCATTGTATATCCTCCCTGAAGTATTGCTAACTAATATGTTAGCAACACTTACCGTACAAATTTAGAGACGCTTCTCTATACGTAAAGAGTAATATACTTTGTAAAAAAATCTTATTTACATATCTGTGACATTCTTTTTTCAAGAAGAATACTACACATATTTATTCTATTTATTTTATTTTTTTCACTATCAAAAAGTTTGAACTTATTAGATTTATTTATGATCAATGGTATCTCTTCTAATANNCTACCATTTGATTTTATAGTTGAATCAAAATTAATATCATAATTTAAAGCTAGATTAAATAGATCTAAATCTCCACATTCTATTATATAGTGAAACAATGTTATGTCTGTTTTAGGTGATATTGATAAATTTAATTTTGCTCCTGCATCTAGTAAAAGTTTACAACATTTTAAAAGATCTGTTTTATGATCTCTTAGAAGAATAGTTTGTCTTTTTTTCAAATAATTATCATTTTCATTCTTTAATTTTTTATATTCTAAAGAAGTTCCCAAAAATTGTCCATAATCATTATCTAAAATAACATTTTCATACCTTGGGAAAACATCTTTATTTATTTCTCTTATCTCTTTTTCTTGAATTCTAGTACTATCAAAGAAATATGTATTGAAAATTCTAATTAAAAGGGCTAATGGCATATTTTCTTCCGGTCTCCCTGAAAGATTGGGATCAGCATTTTTTTCTAATAATTTTTCTAAAACTTTTATAAATAATTCTTTATTCTCTAGAAATCTATTTGGATAAATCAAATCATCTAAAAATTTGATAAGAACAGTATTTTTTTTCATTTTACTTTTAGCATTAATACTTTCTTCTATATTAGGAGCTTCTTCTAACAATAATAAAGCTCTTTTGTATGAGCAATTAAAATCTAAGAGTGATGCTAAAAGCGCTGTTTCACCTGTAGTGTTTATATAACTTGCATCTTCACCAAGTTCAATAAGTTTTTTTATTTCATCTAAAACATCCTCTTCTGTCTTTTTAAATATATCTTTTGCTTTAGGGTTTTCTAAGTTTGGATAATATCTACATAATATTTCTATTCTAGATCTTTTTCTTCCATGGAACTCAATTGTACGACCTTTAGGTGATTTCCAAAAATTGGGGATTTCATTTGTAATATCCTCACTTATAATATGAAAACTTGATTGAGAGTTATTTTTAGATGCGACTTTAGAATTTTTTTTTGCATGTTCATATCTCCATTCAGCTTCTTTTCTATCTTCAAATATTAATCCAAAATAATTTGCATACATATAGAAAAAATTGTAACCTTTTTTATCTCCTAAATGTGAAGATAGACTAATTCCTTCTCTTAACATAGGTTTTATATCTATATTATTTACATAACTATAATTTAAAACGTCTCCTTTTAATTTTTTTAAAACTTGTCCGTAATCTTTATCTTTTGAATACTTGCCTATATATTTATCATAGTCGCCAAATTCTTCAATGTTTTTTATAAATAAAAAATTTAAATTTTCAAAAATAAAAGTTTTTTCAAATCGAGCCATAATAATTGTTAATGTTAAGAAAATTGAATTGTTATTTTCTAACTGAAATATATCTACTGTATTTTTTATAACAGCATCTGTATTCTTTTTTTTACCTAATTCATTTATTAAATGATATTTTTTCGAAACTTCTCCTGCTTCATTTTGAAGTGGGGTATTCAAATAATTAAAATTGTCTTCTTTTACCTCTTTTAATAATTTTAATTTTATCTGATCATAGTAATAACTTTTCTTTTTTTCTCCTTGATAATTCATATATTTAAATTTACTTAATTCCAATATACCATTTATTGTATTTCTTTTAAATTCTTCAAAGATATTAATAAATTTATTTTGCAAAATTTCATCAGTTTGAGTTTCATCATCTAATTTCCTTAATACTTCATTTTTATAATTTTCAATAAATTTTGTTAAATTTAGATGAATTAATTCTAAAAAGTTTTTGTTATATTGATATTTTTTCTTATTCTTTATATAAACTAATATATCCTCTTTATTAGAATTTTTTGAGTTGAGAACTTCTTTTATTATTTTTTGAACCTCATCTAAATTTGAGCCTTCTTCTTTAGCTAAACGGTTTAATTGTTTTCTTGTTTTAGCATCATTAATAAAATCAAAACTAGAAAAAACCTCTTTTATTACCTCTCCTATTTTAGGAAATTTTATTCTCTCCATTTTAATTTATATGATAAATATCTATCATATGTCCTCCTTTATCATCAAATTTTTTAAAGCTTTAATAATGGTTTTACGCATTATTACTTATTGTCTACTATTTCTAAATTTTGATGCTTTATTAATTTTTTGCTACCACAATTATTGCAAAAATAAGAAGATAATTCTGTTTTATCTGTATAATCACATTTGAAAATTTCGTCACCAAAATAATGAGTATGACATTCTTCACAAGAATAGATATGTTTATGTATTTTTATTTTTTCTTCAATATATTTTTTTTCATCAAATGGAAGACGTATACTGTAATCTTTATTTTTTATTTTTTCCCCCCACCGCATATAATATATTGCTCTGGATGATCAAAACATCCTAATAATGCAGATACTCCTAATTCAAATTTACATCCATCGCAATTATCTATTATGTTTGCATAAGATTTACCTTTGAAAACTCTAACGTTTATAGGACAATTATCTACATGTTGAGCAAAGCCTCTTGATACTTTATATTTTTTCTCACCTTCTTTTAAAATATATTCTATCCATTTTTCTTTTTCTAATTTAAGTTCCTCTGCTTTCTCTATAGCTTCTATCAATTCTTTTTTATTCATACTATGATATTTTTTCATTTCTAATTCTTTTGCTCTAATTTTTAATTTTTTTAAATTCATTTCACTCTCCTATAATTTTCTATTTTTTTTATAAATAACTGTTAATTTTTTAATTTTATTCAATCTCTTTTTTTCTGCTTATTAATCACTTATTATCAAGTTAAGAAGGTTCACGCCTCAAGAGACATTCATCTTTTCTTTTCAAATTTAGTTTCCAAATCATGAATTCTCATAAATCCATCAGTATGGTCTAAACCACAAAGACTCAAATATCCAGCTCTTATCAGATGTCTAATTGCTTCCCCTTGACGGATATCTTCATGTTCCATTGTTTGTTTTATTATTTCTCTCTCAAGATCATAGGTTTCAAAACTTCCTGTTTTTCTATTTTTTCTTAATTCAAGATCTAATTGTTTGTAATATTTAAATAATTTTTCTTCTTTACCACCCTCATTTATTTCATTTTTATCAAAATAAAAATGAGTTGTAATCCCATTCAATAAGATATAGTCAATGAGTTTTTTATTATTCATATAATCGCCTCCATACATTATTTATACAGCATTTTATAGTAAAAATCAAATTCTATTATAATTAGAAGTCAATGACTTTTAATTGTGGAGTTTATAAAAATTTTTATAAAAAAAAGTCTGTTAAAGAAAGCAATAATAAATTGCTTTTCTTAACAGACTTTGAGCTCTTGCTCACTAACCTATTTTAAATTTTAAAAAATAAAACTCCTAAGTTGATTTCTCATTCAAAACTTTATTTTTTATAATTTTCATTCTAAAATAATATCTTTATTTTGGAGAAATGACAAAAATAAAAATCAAGGCGAACACCATCTTATGCAAAGCAGAAGTTCCAATTTTAATTGGGATCAAGGGATCTACCTTGCACGACATAACTATGCGTATACTCCATTATTTGCTTTAGGAGTGATTAAAAAGCCAAGGCAGATTTAAAAGATATATCGTTACATTCATATACAGACACTAAAACCTTTTTTATTGAACTAAAAAAAATTTAAACTTTTTACAATAAAGTCACGTCTGATAAGTATAAGCAAATGAAAATAGTAATATTTTTTCATTTCTTTCTTTCCTTAAAATAAAATATAAAAATAAAGACCTCTTAACTGTATGACTATTACAGCTAAGAGATTTTTATTTTTTTGGATATGTATATATAAGTTTTTACAGTAATATCATCTCAGTTTGAATTAGGCAGATAGTGTCTGCCTAATTGAATATTTTTTCCAAAGGAAAAGTTAAATAACTCAATTTACCCAACACTGTTGCATAAATTCAATAATGAGAATAAGATCATTACCTACTACTTACTTTATATCTAGAATATTTTGAATTTGTTTAATTAGTTTCTCTTGTCTTTCTTTAACTTCTTCTAATGTCCATTTCCTTAATCTCGAAATTTCTTGTGTTAACAAAAATGATGTTATGCCATCTTTTCCTTTTCCTTTATAAATATCTTTCTTTAATTCAAAACCATTATTACTAGCTCTAATATTTTTAGTCCCAGATAAAAGTGTTAAATTTGCTATATTATTTAAGTACTCCTCAGCATCATCTTTAGTAAATAAATTACTCCATTCACTTTCCTTCTCCCAACTAATTGGTAAAATATGCTCCACATGAATTTTTTTATCTATTTCAATATAATTTAATAAATTATCTGTATCTACGAGGCTTTGTTCTAATAATATTAAGAGTGGTTTAGACCAAGCTTCTCCATAACACCAATCAAATAAATTATCATTTATATAACTGTTTACAGAATTGGATTTTTCTTTATCAGCTAAAACTTTTTTTATTGTTTCTATAGAATCTTTATTTTTTACCATAGTAATCAATGTAAATGACATTATTTTTATTTTTTGTGAAGTATATCCAGCAATCCAATATTTATAATAATGGTTTCGAATAAGAGTAATTAATTCATCATAATTATCATATTCTAAATATTTGGCTGTAGTTAATATTATTTTCCAATAAACTTGATGTCTCAAATACATCAGTGAATAAATAGAAATTTTCTTTTCATTCATTACTTCTTCATAACTATCAGCAAATGTTTTTAAGTTATGAACTATCGTTATAGGATCTTGATTTTTAAATTTATCTACTAGAATATCATACATAGATTTTTTAAGATTTTTACCTAGCAGATAATATTGGTAATAATTTAATATATCTCCAATATTTTCATCTAATCTTTTAGCAATCTCTTCGATAGCAATCCAATTTTGTAAAAACAGATCATGTTGATCTATATCTAAGTTTCCCATAAGGTGACTTTTTATGAGGTCTGCCGGTGATAGATCCATTCCTCTAGCATTTAATGTTTGAAATAATTTGATTGCAAAATTTTGACTAGAGCAAGTAATTGTTATTATTCTCACATTTTTAAATAAATAATCTAAAAAATTACCTATAGGAAAATTAGAATCCATTAACTCATCTATTTTTTTCTTGAAAATAATAGCTGTATTCATATATTTGTTTTCCATAGCATCTTTCTTGGTAAACTTTTTTGGATATTTTACTTGTTTTAATATGTTTTCCTGAAATTCTACTTGATTTTTCATATGAGTGTTAAGTGTTACCCTTATTTTTTTACGCTTAATTATTGATTCTTCAATATCTTCTATTTCTATCTCTTTAAAATCAATATTTTTTTCTTCTTTTAATCGGTCTCTAAGAACGCAAAATAATATGATTAATGTTGTCATTCTTTGTTGACCATCAATTATATTAAATATCCCATCATCATTAGGTGTTAAAATAACTGATCCTAAAAAATAATTTTTATCTAAATCACTATCATCTTGATTATTTTCAAAGGCTGTATAAATATCAGTCCAAAGATCATCTACATGCTCTTCTTCCCAAGTATATGGTCTTTGATATACTGGCATCTTATAGTAAGAAGACTTATCTCCAAATAATTCTTCTATTGTTTTACTTTCTGGTTTAAATATTCCTTCCATGTATTTTTTTAACTTATTTAGACTTTCCTATTAACAATTTTTCTAATTCTTCTTTCAGGAGCTTAATAGTTGTTATAGTGTCTTTTATTTCTGTTTTATATTGTGGTTTCTCTAACGTATAATGACTAACCGGATTCATTACTATCCCTCTATATAATTCTACTTTTATCATTAAATCCTCAGATATTTTTTTTTGTTCTTTGATTGCAATCCAAAAGCTATTACTATCAACTTTAAATGCTTGCTTATCATATTTAACTTTTAAATGTTTTTTATGACAGTAATTTTTTATTAGTTTTTCAAATTCACTTCTAATATACACTGATGAAGCTTTGTAATCATTTTGCTCTAGATATGTTTCAGCTTTCACTATAAAATCTTGATTGTCATAGATTACTGGTATTTCACAACCGCCTTCTACTAATTTTTTAGAATACATTTCAATAAAATTCCACTGTTTTACTTCAAAATAACTTTTTAAAAGTTCAAACCAAGTTTTATCATATGTAGTAAGAATTATTTGAAATTCTTCAAAATGATCAATCAATACTCTAATAAATGGTATTCTATTTCCTGTATCTAATCCGATTAAGACATCGTCCAATACTAATATTTTAAATTTTTCTTCCATCGGATTGTCCAAGATGGAAGCTAGATATAAACTAACTCCTACAGCTGTTAATCTAGCTTCATTTAAGAATGTATGATGACTTTTAATATCTTTTCCATGGAATTTTATTCCTAGATATATCTTTCCTTTATCAATACTATTTTTTATTTTTTTATTAATAGCAGTTCCTATTTGAGTTAAATCAAAAGATATTTCTATGTCATAACCAAAATAAATTAATATCTCATTTGTCTTTTTTTCTATACTATTTAATTTCTGATGTAGTCCCATATTAAATCCATCTATCAGTGGCTGTAATTCATTTCTATAACCGGTTCCCCTTCTATCAGATTCTCCTAATTCTTTTATTTCTTTCCACTCTTCTCCAAATGAATTTTTAGTGAAATCATTTATAGAATAATATAAAATTTCATCGATCATTAAATCAAATAAATCTATTTCCTCTGATTTTTCTATAAAATGAGTTTTTAATAATTTCCTATAATCAAAAAATCCTTTTATTTTATTAGTATCTTCAACCAATGAGTTAACAATTTTTTTATTGTCTTTATTATCCCATCTAACTATTTCTTTTTCTGCTTTCCTTCCTATTTTCTTAAAACTTAATTCTATAAACGCATTTCCTTTTTCAGATTCATCTATAAATATATTTTCTATTATTTTTTTTTCTTGATGAGATGCTTCAAAAAATTCAATAAGAGCCGAATATAGTGAACTCTTACCACTACCATTTTCTCCATAAATTAATAAATTCTTTCTATCTAATGAAATAGTATATTCGCTGTCATTACAATAAAAAGCTTTATAATTTTTTATCTTTATATCGGTAATTTTCATCTTATTTCCCCTCTATAATTTTAATCTCTTCAATAGTATCCATATAGAATAAATGATTTTTAACTTTATGACCGTTATCATGCAGTTTATTAAAAATATTTTCTATAATATTCATTTTTTGTTCATCAGTAGATAGATTTTCTATCTCTGGTAATTCACCTAGATACTGAATTATATCCTTGTCTGCTTCTTTCAATATTTCTTCAAAATAAAGTTCATAGACCATACCGTCTATAATCTGTTCAAAATAAACAGGCATTAATTCATATTTTATACCATGAAATTTTAGGTCTTGTGCCTTTAAAAATAAGATATAGTCTACTAATGTTTCAAATGGTTTTTGTTGCTCTTTTGAAATTTGAGGAATAGGATTAGGTTCTAATGCTTGAACACTTATTATTAAATCCCCTGTTCCTGTTCTCGGAGCTTCTTTTGATAAATAATATTTAGAAATTTTCGAATTAAGGTAACCCATTATATATTTTATATTTTCACCTGTTGCAATACAAGTACTATCTAAACAATAATTTTTCTTATCATCGTAAGCAAATTTTAAAATTGATCCTATCCTCTTCCAAACAATTTTTTCTTTATTAAATTCATTCCAATAAGCAATTTGATCTTGCGTTTCAAACCATTTATTCCCAGTTTTTTTTCTTGTTTTTTGTTTCTCATCATTTTTATCAATAAAAGGTTCTCCTGTTTGGTTTAATTTCGGTAAAAATTGCTCAAGATATTCTTTTATCGCTGGGTAATCGTCGATATCTAAATTTAACGCTGGAAATGTCGCAATTAGCCATAGATCTAAATATTCAGCTCTATACTCTTTTATGTCACGTCCACGTAAAACAGGTTTAATAATTTCAATACTCTTCGAATCTCTTCTGACTAATTCATTTTTTATTTTTTCATTAATAATGAATGCTTCATTAAATCCAGTTAAAAAGCCTCTATATATTTTTATATCCCAGTCTTTTAATGGAGTACCTATTTCTTTTATTCTTTTTTTAATATTTAACTCTTTTGGATTTAAAAATGAAAATCCCTCTAAATCTAAATCTTCTTTTTTATATTCAAAACCTTTTTTCTTTATATAATTTTCAATGTTCATACCTAGAGTATAATCTTTATCAATGTCACAATAAATAAATTTTTCTTTTGTTTTGAATTTTTTAAATTCCACTACAGAAGTATCAACAGTAGCTCCTTCAAAGACCTTTACCCCATTAAAATCTATATAACTCAATAAATCTGTGTTAGATAATAAAAACTTTCTAAAGTTCTTTCCATATTTTGCTTTCGTCCATTTTTTTGAAGTTATATAAGACAATATTCCGTCTTCTTTTAGAAGATTATATCCTTTTTCATAAAAATAAAGATAAATATCTCCTGTTCCTACAAATGTTTTATACAGCTTCTTCAATTCAGGTTTTAAATCTTTTATTTTTTCATGTCTTATATACGGAGGATTTCCTATTACTATATCAAATTTTTCTTTTTCTCCAAACATAAGTTCGCTATTAAAAAATGGTGAAGATTCATTGTATTCATATGGATTCCAATTTGATATTTTTTCTACTTCTTTTTCATCCCATTTATAGTTTAATAATACTTTTTTTATTTCTTCTCTTTTCTCTTTATCTTTTTTTCTCCAATTTTTTTTTGTCGTTGATGTTTTAGCAGAAAAATATTTATGTCTTATTTTACTTAAATCATTATTTAATTCTTTATAATTTGACACTTTTAACGAAGCCCAATGGTTATCATCAATATCTAAATCTAATAACGTGTTTACTGGTAAAAATTTAATTTCTAGATTTGGTAATGTTCTTATTCCTAAGTTTTTCTTTTCTTTGTCCATCTCTTGTTCTATAACCAATGATATAAAAAATCTTAATTTAGTTATTTGAATAGCCATTGGCTGAATATCTAAACCATATATAGAATTTTCAATCAAATATAACTTTCTTGCATAATTGGAATTATAATTATCTTCTTCAAAAATTTCTTCCACTTCTTTTAATAATTCTTTTTTTTCTTTAATATCTTTTGTTATCGCATTAATTACTCTCAATTGTTTCCATTCTTCATTATTTTTATCTAAAATACCTAATAATTCTACCAATCTATTTAATATCCCCATAGGAAACGCACCTGATCCACAGGCAGGATCTATTATTTTCATATCATTAATAGATTTTATTATATGTTTGGTTTCACTAGTATTAAATGGATTTTCTGTATTTTTAAGATAAAATAATTTATCTAATTTATTTGATAATTCATCTATCTTTTTATTCTTTACTTTTAAATATTCTTTAATTGAACTATCTACCATATAATTTACTATCTCTCTAGGAGTATAAAAACTTCCTGTTTGCTTTCTTGCACTTGTTTTAGTTTCTTCATTATAACTTGCAAGGAGATTTTCAAAGACTTGTCCCAATAGTTCTGGATCTAACGCTACATCTTCTTCTAATGGTGTATTTTCCTCTATAGTGAATTTATAATTTTCTAGTATATTGATCAATCCTTTTACTTTTGATTTTTTCATTTTTTTACTCCCGTAAAAATCTTCTAAATCAAAATCTTTTTCATTTCCAAATAATAATTCATCTGGAAAGATTAAACGTTCTTCATTTCTTGGATTGTCAGAAAACATATCTACCCTTTTTTCTTCCCTTTTCAAATTTGTTGTTTCATCTAAACACTCAAAAAGACCTCCATTTAAAAATGGAATATCTTCAAATAAAGCTATTAATTTTTCTTCATCTTGATTTTTTAAATATCTTTTATATCTATAATAATTATAAATACCATACTCTTTACTCTTACTATTTTGATTTTTTATAAATCGTCTACTATCAACATTGTCTTTTTTCATCTCTGTATTTAGACTAGCAAAAAATAAGTTTTGTAGAATAGCTTTATAGTATGTACTTCCTGTTTTGTCAGCATTTTTTTCTAAAATGTTTTTATAGATATACTCTTCATTAAATATTTCTTTTTTTACCAGACCCTTTTCCTTCAAGAACCACACAAACATAATTCTGGTGATAAATCTTATTACATTTTGTGAATTTCTTTTATCTTTATCTTTTTCTTTATCATCTGGAAATTCAACTTTTTGTAATGCCCAAGCATACCAATTCGATAATTCTTTATAAAACTTTTTATTTAATTCTTTTGTATCCAATACTTTTTTCCATGCACTATGAAACTCTTGAAAATTTCTTTTACTTCCTAAATTTTTAAATTCTAAATCTTCTAAAATTCTTATATGAGCAGTATGTGGTTCTTCTATGTCTATATCTTTAATTAGTGTCGTTTTCTCTATTACATCTTTTTCATTGTCTTTTTTATGGATTCTTCTATCTGTAATAGACAATGTTATTTTTTCATCACGATCAAATAATATAAAGGCTGGAGCATTTAATAATTTATTTATACCTTTTGATATATTTACTATTTCTGTTTTAGAATAATATCTATTATTTAATTTAATTGCTAAAAATAAATATGTTTCAATTATAGTATTTTCTACTTGTCCTGCACTAAATTCTTTTATATCTCTCATCTCATAATCTGATAAACTAAACAATACTTCTATTTTTTCTATATCATTATTTTTTAAATATAAGCTCCTTTTATTTCCTGTAACTTCTAAAAATTCTTCCAAAGAATAATTAGATTTTTCCTGTATACTATCCAATGGATAATTTAACAATTTAAAAAATCCTATACTAGAATCAAACAGACTATCTTTGTTAAAATTTTGAATTGCTGTTTTTATTTCCTTTTGTAATTCTAAATTCATCACTACCTCCTATAAAATAACTAAAAAACTAATCAAATCAAATTCTTCTTCATCTTTGATTTTTTCACTTTTTTTCATTAATTTTATCTTTCCTCTACCAGAACTTACGCCGATACTCTTCAATGCTTCTTTTTGTGTGGTTCCTTTTATTTTATCTACCATTTTTAATATTAAATCATTGTATTTTTTCATATCATTACCATCATTTGTATTTTTATTAAATACATCACATAACTCTTCTATAACTTCACTTTTACCTTGACACAATAATTTATATATTTCTAAAATTTGCTTGATATTTGAATAATTATATTTTACTTCACCATCATTATAAACATAAGCCAAAAAATAAGGAGATACAGGGTTAAATTGTTCTAATTTTTTCCCAGCCTTTTCTATCTTATCTTTTTTTAATTTCAAACAAAAAATTACTCCAGGGTTTATAATTTTACTTACCTTACTATTGGTTATGTTATAATTTCCAAATTTACTATATTCACCACCTAGCGATGGAACCACTGCATATATTCCTGTAGGTGTTTTTTCTATTATATTTTTATTTTCTTCTAAAAAATTAGCTATTTCAATCTTAAAATCACTCAATGAAAAATCTGTCAAAGATATCGATTCATTAATATCTTCTAAATCTAAAACTTCTTCTTGTAATTTCAATAATTGTCTATGTCTAAAATTTAATTCTTCTCTTTTGCTATTCTCTTCATCATTTTCTGTATCAAATAAATTTTCATCCCCTGTTGAACCTAAATTTAATAAATGCATACGATTTTTTACTCTGTCTTCAAGGTTTAAATATTTATTAAGATCTTGTGTAGGCCAAAAGTTTACCAATTGAATAGTTTTATTTTTACTTCCAATTCTGTCTATTCTCCCAAATCTTTGAATTACTCTTACAGGGTTCCAATGTATGTCATAGTTAATTAAATAATCACAATCTTGTAAATTTTGTCCTTCTGAGATACAGTCTGTAGCTATCAAAATATCTATCTCATCTGTTAACTCTGGATATAATTTATCTCTTTCTTTTGACTCTGGAGAAAAATTTGTAAGGATAGCATTAAAATCTGCTTTTATCCCTTTCATAGTAGTTTTATTTGTCCCACTCCCTATAACTAATGCACTGCTAAGATTAAATTCTTCTCTTACCCATTTATTTAAATTATCATATAAATAATTCGCTGTATCTGCGAACGCTGTAAATATTAATATCTTTTTATTATCATCATTGATTGGATTTTTTATTTTTTTTCTAATAAGTTCTTTTAGTTCTTTTAATTTTTGATCTCTAATAGGCTGTATTTTGTATGTTTCCTTTAATATTTCATCTAATATTTCTCTATCACTTTCTAATTCTTGTTTCCATTTTATAACATCTATATCCTGAATTAAAACTTTAACTTTTTTGCTTCCTATAAGTAAACTATCAAACCTAGGATCATCTATCTCGACTTCATCGATATTTATATCTTCTATCTCAAAATTTCTATTTTCAATTTTTTGTAATGCATATTCTATCTTATTTAATAACTTAGATACAGTTATTCCAAATGAATGAATTGAACTTTCCATCCTTTTAAATATATTTACACGCATTAGGTGAACTAGACTTTCTTCTCTATCACTTTGCTTAAATATAGAATGACCAGTTTTTGTATCATATTTTTCACTATAGTATCTAATCTTATTTGGTAAAACATACTTTAATGGAGAATATATTGCTAAACTTAAGTGTCTAATTGAATTATTAACTTCTTTTAAAGGGATAAATTCATCCTTAACGTCTATGTTAGCTTTTATATTTAAAGGTTTAAACCTCTCTGGAAATTTACCCATTTCTGACATATTATAATATTTTTCAATGTGTTTTCTCGACCTAGCTATAGTTAACATATCTAAAAGTTTGAAATAATCTATTTCTAGATATTCTAATAATTTTTCTAAAAGTTTTTCTTCTTCTCCAAGGGTATTCCATTTATTAAAGGACATTTGAGCTTTTCTAAGAGTTTGTTCTATACTCTTTATTCCATGTTCTTTGAACGCAGTATCTACACCTTCAGTAACAAATGCTATTTGATTTTTTAAATCATTCATCTTATTATTTACAGGTGTAGCTGAAAGCATAAGAACCTTTGTCTTAATTCCTTTTTTTATAACTGTCTCTAGTAATTTTTCATATCTAGTTATTTTTCCTTTTCTTGGATTATTATTTCTAAAATTATGAGATTCATCAATGACTATTAGATCATAGTTTTCCCAATAAACAGTATTTAAATTAATATCTCCTGAATATCCAGATTCACGATTAAGATCTGTATGATTAAGTACATCATAACTAAATCTATCATTCACTAATAAATTTCTCTTATCATTATTTCTATACATCAACCAGTTATCTCTCAATTTTTTAGGACAAAGAACTAAAACCTTATGATTTCTAAGTTCATAGTATTTAATCACTGCTAAAGCTTCAAAAGTTTTTCCGAGTCCTACACTATCTGCTATAATACAGCCATTATATTTTTCTAATTTATCTATCGATCCCAATACTCCATCTTTTTGAAATTTATATAATTTATTCCATACTAAAGTATTTGTAAATCCTGTTTTTTCTTTTACTATATCCTCTTCATCTAAATTATCTAGATATTCCTTAAAGATATTATATAAAGTGACGTAATATATAAATTCTCCATTATTTTCTTTGTAAACACCTTCTAAAGTTTCTAAAAGAGATTCTTTTACATCTTTTACTTTTTCTTTATCATTCCAAAACATATCAAATTGCATAAGCATTTGTTCAGTAAACATATCATTTTTCATGTACTGATTTACCTCAGGTTTAGTAGATGATACAAATCCTAATCCACTTGAAGTAAAATCAGAACTACCGGCTACATATGAGTTCTCTTGATTTTTATTTTTCATAATAAACATTTTTTGAGGTATAGGATATTCCTCATCATAGGCTCTTACTTCCACTTTTTTCTTTATCCAGTCAGCACATTCTCTTGCTATTTCAGATTGCTTTAACTCTCCTTTGAGTTTTATTTCATATCTATCTCCTGCTATTCCCTTTTCAAAACTCCCATTTAACTTAAACTCTCTTCTTATATCTTTCTTTTCATTAACAAATGTAGGCTCTGAAAATAGCAATCTCAAATCATCTATTTTATTCAATTCTTTTCGAAGTGATTCATATGCATATATTGTAAAATAAGCTGATATTATTGATAGTTTAGTCCCTGTTTTTATATCCTCTTTTAATTTATCTCCTACATTTCCATGTGTTTTATTATCGAGTATTTCCATTAATCCCCCTATAAACCATTTATATTAAAAGATTTAAAATTAATCTATAATTTGATTATACTATTCTTAAAAAGAGAAGTCAAAAAAGTACATAAAAAGGAGTTAGACTATTGCCTAACTCCTTTCTCTATTTAAAACTTATATAACTTCCTCTCCTATGAAAGATTTCAAAATGTCATAAAACCCAATCCATTTATCTGGAAACTTGTTTAGACAAGATATTTTTTTCTTTTTTTGTTTAATGATATATTCTATTTCACATTGCATTCCATCTATAATATTTTCATCACCATATTTTGCCTTCCAATTTAAAAAATCAGAATCAATTAATGTATTTAATATAGTCTCAATTTCATATTTGTTAAGATTTTTTTTATCTACGAAATCTTTCATATATAATATAGGTTCCCATTGGATATTGAAATTTTTAAAATCAATAATTATTTTTCCATTTATTCCACCAAAACTTGCAATTGAGACTGTCAAAGATTCTATACTACTATACCAATCATGTATTGCTTGTTTTTTATTCCACTCATGTCCACAGGCTTTGCAGTGGTAATCAGGGCTTATTTTTTCACCATCGTCCCCTATCTCTATGCAGCAACCTCCAATCCAATATTTATCTGTGTTAAATAATTCTTCAGTAGGCATTCCATAAACTATTTTTACTGTATCCTTTGACCCACATCTAGGACATTGTTTATACACTATTCGCATTTAGTATCACTCCTTTTATTTAAAGTATACCCTTTCTTTTGAATAAATCAGTTATAATTATTATATTATAAACTAAAAAAGGAGTTAGACAATAGCCTAACTCCTTTCTCTATTTAAAACTCCTACAAATTTATAGAAAAGTTATAAGAAAATTATTTTTGGTGGAAATGAAGTACACTCAACCTAACTCACGACTAGAATTTTTTTTAAATTACTGTAATTTTAGGGTAAAATAAGGCTACTGAGTGACCCCTTAAGGCTATTCCTGATACTACTAAGGCTACTTTTAATCCTTTTTGATTTTTTGCCTTTCAATCCCAATAGTACCAATGGGTAGAAGGCTTTATTCTAGGGGGTAGATCCCTTCTAAGGGTATAAATACAAGGAGAACTTTTTAGTAGCACCTTAGAAGGCAAATATGGAAGAATTTTTTTAATATGAATTAATTAAAAAGAGGGTGACCCAAAAGGGTTGCCCTCTTACTTATGTTAAAGACTAAATATTTTTAGTCATGAATTTTTGGTGGAAGTGATGCGTCACTTACTTAATCCATGACAGTAACTATTTAGTTACTACAACCTCCGTATTTATTCCATACGTTTGATAAAACTATATCAACTTGATCTCTCATTGTTTCTATAAATTTTTCTGCTTCATCCTCTGTCAAATTTAACTCTATTAAATGAACTATACGATTCCTTAAAGTTCTTAACTCTTTTATAATTTTTAAATTTTCTTTATCTAATATTCCATGTGTATTAAGAATTTTTAAAGCCTCTTGAAAATTTACTTCTTTATTTTTCGGAGCTAATTCAAAATTTGTAACTGAAGACATAATTGCAGTTTCTAAATTTAACCATGCTTCTATAATCTTTCCTCTTAATGGAATTCTATCAAATTCACGGTTAAAATACTTATTTTTAAATCCTTCTGGCTTTTTTATTTTCTTCTTCTTTTCTTTTACCCTCATATTCAGAGAACTTAGTTCTTTATCAAACTCCATCTCAAAATCTTTATACTTAAATTTTTTAGCCTGAATCAATAATTCAAATATTGGCTTTTTTAAAGAAAAAACTATTATTATTGAAGTTATTGGCCAAGCTATCGCTTCTAAAATTTCAGCTATATTTACCATTTATTCTCCTTAAGTTAATCTAAATATTCAAGACAGTCTTTGCAAGTAACCCCAAACAATTCAGGGCTATCTTCATCAAAAAATCTTCCACAATGAGTACAACATATTAAACTAGTTGAACAATTATCACATACATACCCACCTGTATCATAATGATAATGCTCTCCTTCCCGTATCTTACAAATAGGACAAATGTCTTTATATTCTTTCTCTTTAATATTACCAAAATTTACTTCCTCATAGTTTATTTCCTGTAAATCTAAGGAAAATTCTTCTACATAGTCTTCTTTTAATAATTCATAGGTTAACATTATTTCAAACTCAACATCTATTTCTACTTCATAGAAATCATTAATTCTACAAAAAAGCTTAGAATCGCCTAATAATTTGTAAACTATATACTCATCAGCTTTTTCTAAACAAACAGCATCACTTAAACTTAGATCAATAAGTTTAACTAGCTCTACTTCTTCTATCTCAAACTCTTCACCTCTAATCTGTTTATTTAAATAATCTCTTATATCCCTATTATCGCTCAAGAACATCTCTATTTCAGATTCAATTTCTGATTTATCTATATAATCCTGAGAAAATAATTCTAATTTCAACAAAGGATCTAATCTTATATTCAACTCATCATTAATTAATTCTTCAAAACTTAACCTATTTATCTCTTGTGAATTTGTGTGTTCTCTAAACTCTTCTATTAAATCTTTTCTAAGTTCTTTACCCTCTAACCAATCTTCTTTTTGATCATTCGTAATAAACAAAATACTTTTTTCATCTTCCAAAGATTTTTTGATCATTTGCTTCCAAATTAAATAATCACCAAATTTATCTGGAGATTCTTTTCCATTCTTAGTATTGTATCTTTTATCATCCATGTATCCAGGGGGTAATTTATAAGTATATCTTTTTTCTGCTTCTTCATAAATTAAAAAAAGTTCTGTTATACTATAGTCTTTTCCGACTTGACCTTTATCACTTAGTTTATCTAACAATAAATTTATTGGATCTGTTTTATGCAATTCTTTATTTTCTTGAAAATGAACTTTCAAGACTTTTTCATAGTTTTCAATTAAAAAGTTATTTTTTTCAAAATTTTCTTTTATAAGATCTTCAAAATCTCTTATTTCAGGAAAACATCTTTTTTTATAGTCTTTTATTTGTACTCCTAAGTTATTTTCTTTTTTTTTAAGTATATTTTTTAAATTTTCTACTGCTTTTCCATATTGACTTATGGCTTGTTCTTTCATTTTTTTCTTTTCTATATTTTTTTTAAATTCTTTATATGTTTGGTGTGGTATCCATATTTGATCTTCTACTTCTTCTAATTTTTCAAGTATATTTTTTACAACATCGTGTGAATATTCATACATACCTAATAAAATTGACGAGTCAAAAACTAGTATTTTTTGATTATCCATTTTCCCTCCTAGACTTCTTTATTTCACTAACGATTATACTCCTATAAAAAAAAGAAGTCAAAGAAGTATATAAAAAAGGAGTTAAGCAATCTGCCTAACTCCTTTCTCTATTTAAAACTCCTACAACTTTCTAGAAAAGTTATAAGAAAATTATTTTTGGTGGAAGTGAAGCATGCCTCGCCTGATCCTCTACTAAAAATATATTTTCTTCCTTTTATTTCATAGTTTCTGTAAATTTTCTAGCTTAATCCAAAAATAGAAAAATCTAAATATAGCTAATTTAGCCAGTTTGATTTCTATTAATGATTTTGTTAAGACTACTTATGGGACTCTTGGATTAGGACAAAAGTAATGAGATCTAACGGTATTCTTAGTAGCCAAAATAGACCTTATCAGTGTTATATAAAAAGTAGGATATTTTAAGGTAGTCACTAGAGTTATCAATGGAAGGGGAGATTTGGTTATTTAACAGGAGAAAGAGAAGGTTAGGAATATAGAAAAAAAGCACATAGGATGATGTCCTATGTGCTTAAATATTATCTCAATATTTCTTGTAATTCTTCAACATTCAGAGTATTATTTTTTCTTCTATGAATCATTGAATGACAGTTTGCACAAAGAGGAATTAAGTCTGTTTTCGGATTTATTTCTTTAGGTTCTTCTAACTCTGACACTGGAACTTTATGATGAATATGGATATAGCCTTTCCCTAATTCTCCATAGGTTTTGTTAAAATCAAAGCCGCAAGCTGCACAAATACAACCGTGTATTCTAATTGCTTCCTTTCTTAATTTAGGATTTCTCTCATATGTAGTAATATAACTTAGTTTGGGATTTCCTTCTACTCCTGAAACAAATGTATTTTCTGAATCATTTAATTCTCTAAAACTTTCTATATTTTTGTGAGTATACTCTAAAATTTCTTCAAATGCAATTTTTTGAATTGAGATTGCACTTGCTTGAAAACCTTTTAAAAAATAAGGGTCTTTATTTATTTTTTTGTTATCTCTAACGTCCTTTATCAATAAAGGACTTTCTATTAAATTTTTAATATATTCTATTTCGACATAATATTTAGACTTTAAATACGAACTATTTCTGTCTAAATTATAACCTTGATCATCTTTATATTCTTTATTTTTTTTTAGAATTAGAAATAATTTTTACTATAGCATATACTCCACTCTCAAGTTTATTTTGACCAACCTTTAAATTCTTTTTAGCTCTGTTATCTTTTCCTACTCTTATAATTCCATATTGCCCTGGTTCGAACTTATCTTTCATGTACTCTGGAACTGTCCAAGTACCAATATTTGATGATTCTTCACTTTTCATATCTGTTAATGCTTTTTCATTATCTCAAAATTTTGGATTACATATAAAAGACCAATATCCGCTATATTCTATACTCATTTTATTTCCTCCCTATTTTAGTCAAATCTAGTATAAGTATAGTCTATTATATTTTTAGAACCAAAGTTTATGTAGATTATTTTTTATAAAAAAAGCACATAGGATTGATTTCCTATGTGCCATTTTTTCAAACTAATAAGTTCTTGAATAATCCTATATTATATCTTTTATTTTTGATGCTCCAAAACATCCTTCTTAAGTCAATATACTATTAACATCACCTTCGTTAAATGTCAATTTAATCCTTTCTATACTAACTCTCTTTATCAAATTTTCACCTGTAACTTGAAGCTGATCTTTTTATCGATATTTTTTTCAAATCAAATCCCTGTTTCGCTAAGAAAAAACATAAGTCGTCTTCTTTTATTTTACACTTTGGTCCCAATATTATTTCTTCTATTGGATTTTCTATTACTTCATCATAAAAACTATAATCAAAATAAGATGTTATTTCTCCATCTTTTTCTCTAAACTTTACATTACCTAAAGGATACATCTCTTTTGCTTCCATAATTAGTTTATAAGTTAAATCTCTATAAACTAATCTCCATTCCTGTTCTTCACTAAAGGAAGGGGTCTTAAAAAAATTAGCTATTTTTCCAAGTTCAAGTATATTATGGTCTGTATCAGATAGTATGAATTTTTTCGTTCCAATTTCTTTTAGCTTCATATTTTGTTCTTCTTCTGAGTAAATTATTTTTTCTATTCTCAAGCTATGACTGAGAGAGCTACTATTTACAGGGTAACCTTTCTGTATTCCTAATTTTAAAAAATTAAAGCCTATACTTACGCCTTTGCCATCATCTGCATAGGCTCTCTACTGACTTAATATATCTTCTTTTTCAGAAAAGCAAGACGCATAAACCCCAGAGTTATTCATAATATAAAACTCAACTTCTGATTTTTCTATATTGTAATTAATCTCTTCTTTTAGATACCTAAATATTTTTTCTCTTCCCCATATCATTTCTAACGAATCATTCATATGAGATAAATCTGAAAGTCTTATAGTCTTATTACTGGCTATATAAAATAAAGTCTCAATTGAACAATAATGATATAACACTGGTATCTTCATGAGTATCTCCATTTTTTTTTTAAAAAGATAACCCTTTAGGATTGCCTCTATTCTTTTACTATTCCTAATTTGCTAATAATATTGATTTATAAGTTTATACAAAATATGGGACAGACATTTATTGATAGATAAATTTATCTCTACTTCCTAAAACTCCTCCATTATTTAGAGATATTATAGAATCAAAGTTTATATCATAATTTTGGAAAACTGAAGATACAATAATTTGGTTTTCACCTAAATATTTTTTAGTTAGAGACATCATCAAATTAGATGTCTCTAAATTTACTTCCCCACTTCTAGGTGAATCTATTATAAAAGGAAGTTTAATTTTATATTTTTTTTCTAAATAAATCAATAAGGATAATTTATAGCCAAAAGTTAAAGAATGAAGTAATGTTCCTGTTTTTCCACTTAACTTATTATCCAGCACTATGCTTGGTGTTATATATTCTTCAGGAAGCTTTAAATCTATTAATACTTTTCGCAATATTAGCCAGAATTCTTCAATATTATCATTTAAGGTCATTTTTATACTCTTATTTATCTCTCTTTTTAATTTTGTATTTTTCTTTTCTCTTTCTTGTAATGATTGATATTCATTCTCTTCTATTGATATGCTCTGAATCAATTCATCTAGTTTTTCAGTAGTTGATAAATTAGTTTTTACATCAATTCTTTGTCTTAATTCATTTATTTTCCTCTGATAAAGTTGTAGCTGTTTTTCCAACTCTTCTTTCTCTAGCTCTGCAAAGGAATCTTCTAAATCCATTCCTATTATATTTTCATCATCTATTGGATAGATTTTTCCTTCTATTCTTACTTTTAACCCTAGTCTTTTAAGACGTAAAAAGAATTTTTTGTGATCTTCTATAGCATCATTCAACGACTTTATATAATTCTTAATTGATAGAACTTTATTTTTAAGTCTTTCTAATTCTTCTCTTTCTTCGAGTAGATTTAATGTTTTTTTATCCTCTTTAAACATTGATTTATCTTTTATATTTTTTATATTTTTTAATATCTTTATCTTTTGGGACTCTACCTCAATGTTCTTTAAGTGTAATTTTTCTTCAACGACTTTATCTAATTTATTTATTATAGTTATTAAATCTTCAATACTAAAATGCCTTTTCCCTATTACTCGTCCTCTATTTAATAAAGTCCAACCTTTTTCTTGATCTATATAAAAGCACCCCAATATATTATCTAATTCTTCTTCTTTTGTTAAATTAAAAAAATTAAGGAAATATTCTACTCCTTCATTCTCAACTTCTCTTCCATCAATAGTTAACCTTATTTCATTCTCTTCTCTCTTTATAGTATAATTCTTATTATCTTTGGTAAATTCAAGTTCCGTTTTATATCTATTTTTACTTACTCCGTCTGTTAAAGGAATTTTAAATCCTAAGGCAAAAATTATAAACCTCATTAAAGTAGTTTTTCCTCTCGAGTTCTTCCCTTTACTGGTTACCAGAGTAACATCAGAAAACGTATATTCAACTGGTTGTTCAAATATTTTATTATTGCTATTTACATCTATGCCTTTTATTCTTAATGAGTTTATCTTCATATTCCCTCCAAATTAAACTCTTTTTTTATATTATCTAAAGCTGTTCTACCTTTTATTATTTTATACAAAAAATATTTGTAAACAATATTTTTTTCTTCTTTTTCTAAATAATCTAAGTTTCCTAAAATATTCTGTTCCTTGAATTTTAAATAGTAATTTTCGATAAACCCTCTTGAATTATTAACTTTCAATTTCAAATTAGATTGTTCATATTCATCCACCATTTCATAAAAATGTTCTATAATATATATCTCGTTTATTCTACTTTTCACTTTATATTCTAAATCATTTTCACCTAAAAAATCGTCTATTGAGGAGATGTCTATATCATCCATTTCTTCTTCATAAAACTCATTGAATTTTTCACTACCAGTTTTTTTCTTAAAGAATTTATAAGCAATTTCTTTTATATCTATCTTTTCTTCTCTTGTCACAGAATTCTCTATAAATAAACGGGACAATTCTTTATATATATCTAACTTATCATTCGTTGTTCCTAGATTATTATTCAATTGATTAAATTCATCTAAAAATTTGTTTGGATTGCTTTTCAAATATTCAGGAGAAACCCTTACAATTTTTAATTTTTCTTTAAAAGAATTTTCTTTTTCTCCTATTATCTCTATAATATTTTCTTTTTCTGTTGGAGAAAATTTATTCCAGTCATAATCTAAGTTTACTTCATGCCCAGCCTCCAATAAGTTTGTTAATTTTAAAATAGGTTGTTTTATAGTATTTGAGGCATATATAAGCTGTTTATTCGGTATTTTGAGCTGATTCACTAAATTATATGTTTTTTCTAATCCATTAATCCCACCTATAAATCTATTAGTATCAAATGCTTCTTCATTTTGAGGAGCCTCACTAATTTTCACTTGAATATAGTCCTTTTCATTGTTTTCATATTCAAGTTCTATATCTTCAAGTTTCCCTTCTATTTTTATTGATTTTATTTGTTTATAATTCTCATTTTTAAATAAAAAGTAATGTGCCATATAACTTTGTTCAATATACCCTTTAGCACTTGCTGTTGCCTGTCTATCTCCCGTTAAGTAAAATTCACTAAAACTTTCTAATGACTTTTCTTCAATTAGAGCATCTAGTAATTGCCCTATTTCCAAATCAGATTTACTATCTACTTTATTAAAATATATATTTTTTGTTTTCTCGTTTAATTTTAAAAATTTAGGAATTCTCGCTTCTTCTAGCTCTTTTATTTTTTCAAAATAAATTTTAGTTCCTTTTTTAGTTATTTCAATGTCTTCAATTGTTTTAATCAAAACAGACTCTTTATTTGGTTTCATTAAAAATACATAATTTTGACCTATTAATTCTGTTAATGACTTAGCATACTTAGCAAAAGTTTCGTTTTCTCTAAACTCATCTTTTTTTAATAAATCTTTGATAAAACTTTTACCTTCAAAATTTTCTAAATCTATTTCTCTAAATTTTAATTCAAAATAAGTATTTTCTAATTTAAAAGATTCTATTTTTTCTTCTATTATTCTTATTCTGAATAATCTTCCCATCTTTTTCTCCCTATTAAATCAATTATTTAGCTATTTTTTTATTTAAATAGATTATACTACTTTTAGAAATTAAATTAAAGTTTAGTTAAAATAAAATCAACTAAAAAAGGAGTCAGGCAATTGCCTAACTCCTTTCTTTATTTAAAACTCTTATAAATTTCTAGAACATTTGCAGTCGTGGATTTGTATTATTTTTTTTGAAATTTTTACTAAAACTATGTTGATTAGTAAAGATAAGTTTTAATTACATAATCTATTTTTCATTTTTAAATATCCTAATTTTAATTCTTCTAAAGTTTGATATCTATTTTTAGTATCTGAAACTCCTTTTTCTAAAAATTCTCTGATGGACTCATCTTTTATTTTAGAAAAATTAAATTTTTTAGATATTATCATTACAATTAATTGAGTTAAAGCATAAGTTTCATGGGTTTCATTATAATTTTTAAAACCGTCAAATTTAAGATTAGGATCATTGAGAGAACCTCTAAACTCTGAGTCTGTTGATGTAAGGTGGCTATCTTTAGGTTTTACTAATCCAAAGTCTGAGATTTTTATAACTTTAATGCTATCATAATTCTTTATTAAAATATTATTAGGACTGATATCTCTATGGAAATATCCATTGATTTTTAAATGTTCAAATGCCCTCAATATTTGATTGATAAAAGAAAACCTTTCTTCTAACGTTATACTTTGATTATTTTTTTGAAGATATTTTAAAAGTGTTGTATCTAGCAATTCCATAGAATAACTTTTTCCTTTTTCACTATAATTGTAAACCTCTACAACATACGGGGATTTGATTTCCTTCATTACATCAAACTCTCTTCTAAATCTTTCTAATTCTTTTTCATCAAGAGTATCCATAGCCTTTTTTAAAGCAAATTCTTTATCATAGTCCTCGTCATAATATTTAAAAACTTGAGCATAAGAGCCTTTTCCTATAGGTTGTAGCTTTAAGTTTTTATCTTTTTTAATGAAGGATTCTCCTTTTGATTCAAATATTGGGATTATTTCATCTATTTCAATTCTTTTAAAATCTGTTGGAATCTTAGTACCATAATTCCCTAAGATATTTTTTAACTGATTTCTTATTGAAGTATATTTAGAAGAAAGTTTTAATTCTGAGTTTAATTGAGTTGTAAAATCGCGTAAATTATTTAACATCATTAGTGTTCTTTTAGATCTATCAGCATGATAATATCCATAATCTATTCCACTATTAAAATCTCTCAACTCTTCATTAAACCAAGCATGATAAGAACTTAAAAGAAAAGTTAAATTCTTAGAGAAATTATTTTTATACAAGTCTAAATAATCTTCATTAAATAATGATTCTTCTTTCAACTTTTTTTCTTCTCTTTTTAAATAATTTTCGAGCATTTCATCCTCCTATTATTATTCATTTCACTATTGATTATACTCCTCTAAAAAAAAGAAGTCAAAGAAGTATATAAAAAAGGAGTTAGACATTTACCTAACTCCTTTCTCTATTTAAAACTCCTACAACTTTCTAGAAAAGTTATAAGAAAATTATTTTTGGTGGAAGTGACGGGAATTGAACCCGTGTCCAAGAACACCAGTATCATAGGTTTCTACAAGTTTATTTCATGAATTAGTCTCGTATAAACTCGTCTCACAAACAGGACTAGCTTATACCAGTCAATTAAAGATGTCCCGCAGGTTTAATGACGAAACCATTGGTAAGCCTGATGTTAGTTATGTTCTACCGACCTGCACAGGCCTTAGGAAGATAGAACACGCTGCACTATTAGGCAGCTATTGCGTAATTTTCGTTTCCATTTAAAAATGGGTTTGACCTCTCACAGCGATCAACCTGACTTGCTTCCTATAATCTAATGCCCCTGTCGAAACCAGTGCACTCCCTTAATGTTTAACCTCTATATTATAAGATCATATATTTATCTATATGAATCTTTAAGAGCTCTATCAATTTGTCTTTTTGCATCTTTTTTTGCTAGGGTATCTCTTTTGTCGTAGTTTGTTTTACCCTTACCTAAAGCTATCTCTATCTTTATTCTTCCAGCTTTTTGATATACTGAGATAGGTACTATAGCGTATCCTTTTTGTGATGCTTTTTCATGAAGTTTTGCAATCTCTTTTCTATGGATAAGAAGTTTTCTTACCCTTCTTTCCTCTGGATTATATACACTCCCAAAGTTCCAAGGAACTACACTCATTCCCATAATAAAGATCTCATTATTTATAATTCGAATAAAAGCTTCTTTAATACTTACTTGACCAGCCTTTATAGATTTTACTTCACTACCAATCAATTCAATTCCTGCTTCAATTCTATCTTCTATAAAATATTCATGAAACGCTTTTTTATTTTTAGCCAATGCCATAATATCACCTCATTCTACTACTGTAGTATACTATATATACATATATTTTACAACTGCTTCTAACTTTAGTTTTTTTATTTTTTAGTCAAAAAAAAAGTAACCTGTGTTACTTTTTAAAAATTAAATCTATAACCAATTAAAAGAGAAATTCTATCATAGTCAGTTCTGTCTTTAGAGTGACTTCCATCAATTGAACTTTTACACTGATTAATGGCATACATTAATTCTATAGTATAATCTTTATATTCTATCCCAGTTCCTATACCATAATATAGACCACCATCTATATCTATTGCAGTTTTTTCTGTCTGATCATTTACACTATTTTTTTCTTCTAAATCAGATGAATTAAAATTAAATGAATATCCTAAATTAGCTCTTAAATATGGTTTTGTTTTTGATTCCAAAAGAAAATTATATCTCCCAGCTAGATATACTGGTATAGATCTATATTGTACTCCTGAAGTATCTACATTACTAGTATAATCAAAATGTTTTCTGTCAGAATGATCTTGGTAAGCTACACCTAAACCTAGATCTATAGATTCATTTAAAATTTTATATCCTTCTATTGCTACCTCTCCACCAAATCCTTTTGTTTTGTCACCTAAGAGAGAGTTCCCATTATCATCATCTATTTTTTCATATCTAGATACTAGATCTATTCCAATTTTTGGATTTATGTAAAAATTAGACTTAGCAAATAATATATTTGATAAAACAATTAATAATAAGAATAGTTTTTTCAATGTTAATTTCCTCCACAAATTAAAAATTTTCATACAAAAGTAACTTATTTATTACAGTTATATACATTAAATAATACCATTTTTTTTTATCATAATCAAATTTTTGTGTGACTTTAACTAAAAGAAAAGAAATAATAATAATTATTTCCTTTCTTTTAAAATCTTTTTTTATTTTTTTTACTTTGTTATTTTATTTTTTATATTTTATTTTTTTGTTTATATATTTTCTATATTTTTTTTATATTTTTTCTATAGGTATCTTTTTAAAAATTCTCCTACACCTGAGTTATCACATGATTCAGTAACATAATCTGCAACTTTTTTTAATTCATCAAAGGCCCCATCCATTGCCACACCTGTCCCTGCTGTTACTAACATCTCCTTATCATTTAATCCGTCTCCAAAGGCTATTACTTGAGATAAAGGAATATCTTCTTCTAACATAATATTTTTCATAGCCGTACCTTTATTTACATCTCCAGCTAAAATTTCTAAGAAAAATGGTTTAGAAAAAGTAGTATGAACACTGTCTCCTAACTTATCTTTAATGATTTTTTCTATCTTTAATAATTTTTCATTTTCTCCTATATAAAGAACCTTTGTAGAAAACATCTCATCTAATAGATCAAAATCTTTTTTTATTGGTTCTAATCCTGAAATTCCTTTATATATCTCAGTTTCTTCATTGGTAACATTTTCGCAGTACCAGATCTCATGTTGATATATATTTAGATGAGTTTTATACTCTCTAGCTATCTCTATAATAGTCTTTAATGAATCTTTTTTTACTGAATATTCTTTTTGAACTTCATTTGAATATATTATCTTGGCTCCATTATAGCAGATAGCAGGAGTCGTTAAATTAAGTTCTTTATGATACCTTTTCATAGAATCATAACTTCTACCAGTAGCTAAAAATATCTTTACTCCCTTATCTTCTAATTTTTTTAAAACTTCTTTATTTGTATCACTAATCTTGTGATCACTAGTTAATAGGGTTCCATCGAGATCTAACATAATTGCTTTTATCATCTTTTCATCTCCTATCTTTTTATAATTAATCCAAATTATATCCCATTTCCTTTAAGAATGGTTTTTTCTTTCTCCAGTTATCCTTAACTTTTACCCAAAGATTTAAGTAGATCTCCTTGTCTAACAATGTTTCAATATCTTTTCTTGCATCTGTTCCTACAGCTTTTAAAAGGGAACCTTTCTTACCTATAACTATTCCTTTTTGAGAATCTCTCTCTACATAGATATTGATATCATATTTATCCTTTCCATTGTCCCTTCTCTCTACATTTATTATCTCAACAGCGATAGAATGAGGAATCTCATCTCTAGTTCTAGTTAATATTTTTTCCCTTACACTCTCAATTATCATCCTATATATAGGCATATCAGTATACATATCTTCAGGATAGTACATGATTCCTTCCTCTAAAAATGGATCGATAGCTTCTAATAATTTTGGAATACCAATAGCATACTCAGCTGACAT
>DDQV01000078.1 GCA_002342785.1 Fusobacteriaceae bacterium UBA2433
AATTATTTATTTGTTTTTCATATTTTAAGTTGTCTTTTTCTAAATCTTTTAATTGATCTAAAATGATATCTTTTTTAGAATTTAGTTTATCTAACTCGCTAAGTTGATCTTTTAATTTTATATCTAATTTTTTTGAAATTTCTTTTTTATTAGATATCTCACGATTAAATCCTTTGACCCTTTCTCCATATAAAATTTTGTCATTGACTAGTTTATCTACATCTTTTTTCAAATCAATATTTTTATCGGTCAATGTATCAATCTCATCATTTAAAGAATTTCTTTTGTTGTTGATCTCTTCTAAAATAACTTCTTTTTCTGTAAAACTTTTTTCAAGGTTTTTTAAAATAATATTAGAATCAATTTTTTGTTTAGAGAGATCATCTACAATTTTTTGATTAATTTTATGTTCTTCTAAAAAGATAGATTTTTTTAAAATCTTTACTTCATCATCTATTTTTTTGTATTTTATAGCTTTTTCAGCTTGTTTCTCAATTTTATTTTTATTTTCTTCTAATTCATTGATAATAAGATTTATTTTATCTGTTTCTAATTCTACTTTAGAAAGTTTTTTTATAGCTTCATCTTTACGAAGCTTAATTTTTTTTATTCCAGCAGCTTCTTCAATAATACTTTTGATTTCTTTGTTAGAAGCACTTATTATTTTTTCAACTTTTCCTTGTCCAATAACAGAGTATGCACTTTTTCCTACACCAGTATCTAAAAATAATTCGTTGATATCTTTTAGCCTGCATCTTTGATCATTGATATAGTATTCATTCTCACTTTTTTTATTTATTTTTCTTGTTACTTTTACTATTTCATCATCTATTTCTAAAGTTTTATCTTCATTATCTATATAAAGCGATACAACTGCTGTATTTCTAGGGTTTTTATTTTTTCCTCCAGAAAATATAATATCGCTACTTTCTTTAGCTCTTATATTTTTATATGATTGTTCCCCTAATACCCATAAGATAGCATCTAAAATATTAGATTTACCACTTCCATTAGGTCCTACAATAGATGTTATCCCCATATCGAAGTCGAGTTTTATTTTATCTGCAAAGGATTTAAATCCATCTATCTCTACACATTTTAAATACATATTTCCCTCACTTTTCTTTTTTCAATTTTATGAATCAATTTTTTTATAAATACATATGTCAGAGTATTTTAATTTTTAATTGCCCTTAGAGGATGTAATCATCTAAATTTTCTTCTACAAAACTATAATTAAACACCTTAACAACATCTTTTTTTCCAATTTTGATGGTAGTTTCTTTATCATATGGAGCTTCAAACATAATATCATTTAGAATTTTTTCAATTACTCCAGATAATCTTCTAGCACCTATATTTTCAATTTCTTCATTGAGATCAATGGCCACCTCTGCTATCTCATCGATAGCTCCATTTGTAAAGCTTAAATTGACATTATCAGTTTTTAGCAGTTCCTTATATTGAGTTAATAGATTAAAATCAATTTTAGTTAAAATTTTTACAAAATCATCTTTAGTTAAACTATTTAATCTTACTTTTATAGGAAATCTTCCTTGTAATTCTGCCATTAGATCACTAGGACTAGATTGAGTAAAAGCTCCTGCTGCAATAAATAAAATATGTTCTGTTTTAATAGCACCATATTTTGTCATAACGGTGGTACCCTCAATTATTGGTAAGATATCTCTTTGAACACCTTGACGTGAAACATCATTGTGACTACCTTCTCTCTCTGCTATCTTATCAATTTCATCTATAAATACTATTCCATCTTCCTGAACTTTTTGAATAGCGATAGGTTTTAATTCTTCTAGGTCTATATTTTCTTCAATTTCAGCTTTTAAAAGATATTCAATTGCATTTTTGACATTCATCTTAACTATTTTTTTCTTTCCTCCAGGAAAAGAGTTCATAATATTATCTATAATACCCTTTACGCCATCTTCACTAGAATCATTTCCAGTTGCAAAAACTTCAACTACTGGAGTATCTATGTTTTGATGTTTTTCAATTTCAATTTCTTGAAGGTCATATTTTCCAGATTTAATTTCTTCAAATAGAGTATTTTTCTCATTTAAATTAATCGTATCATAAGGTTTTATAAGTTTTGCAACTTTGCAAAAGATTGATTCTTTATATTTTTCTCTCAGTATTTCTATTTTTTTTGATTTCAATTTATTAAAAGTTATAGAAACGAGATCTTTTATCATAGATTCAACATCTTTTCCAACATATCCTACTTCTGTATACTTGGTAGCTTCAACTTTTATAAATGGTGAATCGGTAAGAACTGCTAGTCTCCTGGCTATTTCAGTTTTACCAACGCCTGTAGGTCCTATTAAAATTATATTTTTAGGAGTGATTTCATTTTTTAATTTTATATCTGAAATTTGTTTTCTTCTATATCTATTTCTTAATGAAATGGCTACATTTCTTTTTGCATCTTCTTGAGAAATTATATATTTATTTAGTTCTTCTACAATTTTTTTGGGGATTAAATTTTCCTTCATTTTGCCTCCTCACAACAGTGTATAACGACATATTATATACTATTTATCTAGCTATTACAAGAAAGGTGTTTATAATATAAAGGAGAAATATGAAGAGTTTTTTCTTTGTTTTTGATATTGTAACAGCTTATATTTTAATTGTTTGAAAAGGAATAAATTATTATAAGGTTATTTTGTATGATTTTAAAGTGAAAATGTGATAAAATATAAAAAAATTATTATAAAAGTATTTTTTAGAGGGCTTATGATTATTTTAAAAATATAGATTAGAAAGTAAGTAAGGAGGATAATTCATGGATAAAAAAAAGATAATGGACGGGGTAAAATTAATCTTAGAAGGTATAGGAGAAGATATAAATAGAGAAGGTTTAGTTGGGACTCCTGATAGAGTAGCCAGGATGTTTGGTGAGATTTGTGGTGGATTACATAAAGATCCAGCAGATGAAATATCTATATTTTTTCACGTAGATCATAATGATATGGTTATAGTAAAAGATATTCAATTTTATTCATTATGTGAACATCACTTATTACCATTTTATGGGAAGGTACATATAGCTTATATTCCAGAAAATGGTAAAGTTACTGGTTTGAGTAAATTAGCGAGAGTAGTAGATATAGCATCTAAAAAACCACAGCTCCAAGAGAGATTGAATAGTGAGATAGTAGAAGCTTTAGAAATGAAACTTAATGCAAAAGGAGTTTTAGTTGTAATAGAAGCAGAACATATGTGTATGACCATGAGGGGAATAAAAAAACCAGGATCAAAAACAATAACATCTGGAGTTAGGGGAATATTTAGAACTAACCTTGCAACTAGGGAAGAGGCTTTGTCATTAATAAAACATATGTAAGATAAAATCAATTGTGAATGAGATTAAATAATATATTTATTTTTTTAAAATTATAAAAATAAAAAGATCCCAGATTTAACTAGGGATCTTTTTATTTTGTACATAATTAAATAATTGTAGATTCAATTTCTGTATTTTCATCTTTGAATTTAATTTTTTTAATAATGGCTCCTATAGCTAGGAATAATGCTAAACCACCATAGTATAATTTAATTACATCCATTTGTTCTGCTAAAGGGATACTTAGATCATATCCAGCAAATATAATGGCCGCTATATTTAGTAATACAACTATTCCACCTATTAGATATGCCAATGTATTATTTTTACATAATTGAAATGGAGACTTGTGACCATCTTTTCTAAATTTTATATAAGCAATACTTAAAAATAAATATGGTAAAGTAAATGCCATAGTAGACATATCATAAATTTTATAATAAAGGTTTCCTGCAGATTTTCCACCAAATGTAGTTATTAGTATAAATAAAAATGACAGTGAAGTTTGAAATATAAGAGCATTTTTTAAAACTCCATTTTTTGTTTTTTTTGTCATCCATGAAGGAAAAGTTCCTTTGGGTGCTTCACTGAATACAGCTTTAGAAAGAGCTAATGACCATAGAACTAATGCTACAAAAGTAATTATTGTATATGTAAGTCCGATTATTTTAACAAACCATATTCCAAGTCCAAAAGCAGTACCCATAAATGCATAACCACTTATTACAGAGTTTACAAGTGAAACTTTACTGTAATCTTCTGGTGTACCAAAAGCAGCTATTGATATAATACCAAGTACGTACAAAACTCCAATTAATAAAGCTGAAAGTAATAATCCTCTTGAAAAATCTCTTTCTGGTTTTTCAACTTTGTCAACATAAGTTCCAACTAATTCAGAACCAGCATAAGCAAATATTATCCAAGCAAATGTGCTCAGGAAACTCCCTAAATTTTCTTTTGTATTTATAGGCATCATAAGAGATTTAGTAGTTAATTCTGTTGCAGGAGTTCCAAAAAATCCCATATATGTACCAATTCCTCCAACTAAAAATATACCTGCTACAATTAGAGAAATATATCCTGTAAGTGTGGATATTTTACTGAAACCATTCTCATATTTAATTCCTATAAGAAGTGCTATAATAAGTGAAATTGCCGACATAATTGCCATAGAAAAATTTCCTAAATTTGCATCTCCAGTAAAAGCAAAAGATAAATAAGTAGGAACTCTTGAAGCTAAGGTGGGCAGATAAAAAATATTAGCCACAAAGTAAGACCATAGAGCATAGTAAGCTACATTTTTACCAAGACCAATATCGATCCATGAATAGATTCCACCAGTTCTATTTTTTGCATAAGATGCAAACTCTGACATGATAAGGCACATAGGTAAGAAGTAGATGATGGCTCCTAAGATGAACATTGAAGTTGACTGAGTTCCGCTAGCCTTAAAGTTATTGGCTATATTACCAAAACCGAAAACTGCTACAAAGATAATCATGACAATTGCTGTTACTGATAGGTGTTTTTTTTTGTTCATTTTTTCCTCCTTGAAATTAACAACTAAATTAAATTATAACTTTGAAGACTAAATTTTTGAAAGTGTTTAATATATAGCACTTATTTAGAAAAAAAGATTCAAAACAAAACTTTTTGAAGTGTTTTTAATTATAATTTTTAGAATAGTATTAATATACTATTATAATTTTTAGATGTCAATAGGATTAAGTGATAAATTTATTTTAAATTTTGTACCATCAAATTAAAAAAAAGTATATAGTATATTAAAACTATATTATTTTATTAAAAAATCAAATCAATTAAATTAAATTAATATTTATTACAGTTTTATTTAATTATATTAAGGTGGGGAGTTAAAGATGAAAGATCTAATAAGATTATGGGAGCCTTCTTCAGAAGTATCTATAAAAGGTACAATATTTATAATTCATGGTATGGGAGAATATTCTAAAAGGTATAAAAATGTTTGTAATTATTTAAAAAATCATGGATATAAAGTAGCTATTATAGATCATGTTGGCCATGGAAATAATATAAAAGACTTAGATGAATTAGGGTTAATAAAAGATAAATTTAGAAAATCTTTAAAAGAAATTACAGATTTTATTGAAATAGTTAGAGATGATAAACCTTTATTTATATTAGGTCATAGTATGGGATCTTTTATGGCTCAAAATTTATTAGAGAGAGGGATAATAAATGATGGGATCATCTTATCAGGATCTGCAAGACCATCTAAATTCTTAATAAAATTTGGTTATTTTTTATCTAAATGGTTTCTTTTATTTGGAAATAAAAGAAATTTTTTCTTAAATAAATTAGTTTTTGGTAAAAATAATTTAGGAATTGAAGGTAATGAAAATTTTAGATGGTTAACAAGGGATAAAAAAAGTGTAAAAAAATATGAAGAAGATCCACTTTGTGGATTTATCCCATATACAAGTTATTTTGAAGGATTATTTTATCTTATAGGATGTTCGTTAAAAATAGGAAACAAAAAACAACAAATAAAAACTCCTATTTATATAGTTTCTGGTTTAGGTGATCCTGTGGGAGGATATGGAATTGCTGTAAAAAAATTATATAAATTTTATAAACAAATTGGTTATAGGGATATCACATTAAAATTATATCCAAAGGGGCGTCATGAGATGTTGAATGAGATAAATAATCAAGAGGTTTATCATAATCTTTTAAAATGGTTAGATAAAAGGGTAGGAAGATGATAGTTTTAATTAAAAATTGAAGATAAATTTTTTAAAATAATCTTGTTATACTGTTGTTGTATTTAGTAGATATTTCCATGTTCTAAACTTGTATTTTGCTACTTCATATGATAAAATTACAATAAAAGTTTGATTTTTGATAGGTAGGATGGTTAATTTTGAATAAGAAAAGAAAATTTAGTATTTTATTAAAAATTATTTTGATAATATTATATATATATATATATAT
>DDQV01000119.1 GCA_002342785.1 Fusobacteriaceae bacterium UBA2433
CTAAAAGAGTATAACACCAGATTGGGTAAAGCATTACAAACCAAAACAGTATGTGATGAAAAGAGAAGAAAACGTAGTATTTAATTATAAGAATTTAAAAAAAGACAATTCAAAAAAAAATAAAATAAAAAACTTAGAAGAAGTTAGTCATCATGAAATTAAAACCCATTCAATAATTGATGTCCACTTATGGGATAAAACTACGTGGAAAGGGTTTGGGTTCGCTTTTTCACCCGATACTTCAGAAATGTGGATATTTTTAGTTTTTGAAAACTCCTCTCTATCAAAAAAAATTTTTGATAACTGGAAGGTAAAAGTTGGAGAAACAGATAATGAAGAGTTAATAAAAATCATAATTGTTAAGGGAGTAAACAAAGAACATCCAAATTGGTATAAAATTATAGTGACAGTCAATGAAAAAATTATAAAAATCTCTTCATCTAATAACATAATTCAAATCCCATCAAGGATTCATAAAATGACACCTAATACTTCTAAAAATTTAGATAACTTAGTTTTAAACTTTAATCTTTTGAAAAAATATAAACTAATTCCTGCTTTTTTAGATAGCAATGGAAGTCTCACACCTTATTATGAGAAGAGTATATTAAAAACATCATTAATAATCAAAGATGCTTGGGAAATTGGAAAAAATGATTTAGCACGAGTTGCTATTCAGAGTGATGATAACCCTATTATTCCTGAAGGTGTTAAAAATGCTCCAGTACTTGAGATTTTAAATAATAATAAAAATTAATAAATATAAATCTTGAAAAGGCGCTTGAAATTTAGCGTCTTTTTATTTAAAAAAATCTTAAACATGTATTACTTTTATTTTTGTAGTATACTATTAAAGAGCAAAATTAAAGTTAAATTAAATTGTGTTAGAAGGAGCTTAAAATTGATAAAAATAAAAATGCTAAAAGCTGGGAAAGGGGATTGCTGTATCATTGAATATGAAGGTAAAACAATTTTAATCGATGGAGGTCTAAAAAATACTTACAATGCTAGTTTAAAAAAGATACTAAAAGATAAAACTTCCATAGACTTGATTATAATTACACATATAGACAACGATCATATAAATGGTATTGTAAGCATATTTGAAGATCGCTATTTTGATTTAAAAAAAATAAAAAAAGTTTGGTTCAATTCAGCAGCTATTTTAAATGAAAAAAAAGATAATGATGATAGAAAAATTAAATTATCAAGTTGCTCAGAAGAAAAAGGCGTTTCAGAAGGTATTTTTATTGAAAGTGAATTAGAAAATCTAGGATGTTGGCATACCTCTCCAATAAAATATGGTAGTAGTTTTACTATAAGCGATATTAAAATTGATGTTCTAGCTCCATTTGATAATGAATTAAAAGAACTAGAAGAAAATTGGGAAAAAGAACAGAAAAATATCCAATTAAAAAAAGAAGAAGCTCAATTTAAAAGCAGTAAAATTGAAAATAATATTTCTATTAATGATTTATTAAAAAATCAAGATCTTATAGATGACTCCTATACAAATAAAAGTTCTATTGCTGTTTTAATAGAAATGAATGGGAAAAAATTATTATTTCCTGGAGATACCACTTCTGAAATATTATTAAAAGCTTTAAAAGAAAAAAAATATACAAAAGAATTTCCACTAAAATTAGATATTTTCAAATTACCGCATCATGGGAGTAAATTTAATATAAATAATGATATTTTAGAAATAATTGATTGTAATACATTTTTAATTTCAACCAGTGGCGTAGGGACGTCTTATCATCCTGATAAAGAATGTCTAGCTAAAATAATAGCTGCTAATAAAAATAAAAAAATTGAGTTTGTTTTTAACTATGAAATATTTGATGAAATGTTTCTAGAAGAGGATAGAAATGAGTACAAAAATTTTGAATGTGTTCAAAAAAATGAAATAGAAATATAGGAGATTAGGTTATGGGGATTTTTAAAAAAATATGTGTTAGAGTAAACGGCGGAAGTGGAGTAATTCTTAAACTTGATAATGGTGTATTTGATTATGTTATTACTGCCAAACATAATATCAAAGCAGGAGAAAATATAAGTATATGGACGAATAACGGTAATGATAAAATCGAATTTAAAATATTAGGTTTACCTATTTTTCATTTAGAAAAAGATTTAGCAGTAATAAAAATTGAATTAATAGAGGAATATGGAAATAAAAATCTTATTCTCGGAAATACATTTTTAAAAAATAAATACAGAGATTTTATAATGGAAGGTTTTCCTGGTATTGCAAGAGCTGAAAAAGATTTATCCATCGGATTACAAAATTTAAAAATAACATCACTAGAAGATCTAGGGAATTATCATAAATTAAAAATGAATACGGAAGGACATATTGATTTTGATGGATATACTATCGGGTATTCAGGTAGTGGAATTTTCAAAGAAAGAGGATATAAAATCTACCTTTATGGTATCTTTTATAGCCTCCCTCAAGATCAACATTATGGTCGTGCAATATCTTCTAATGATCTCATAAAATTATTAGAAATGAATAATTTACCTATCCCAATAAATGAAGATACAGAATTTTTAAATGATAGTTTAAAAGTCATTCAAGAAATAAAAAAAATATTAAATGATTCTACTTCATTAGATAAACCTATATATTTGGAAACTATAGATAAACTTAAAAGCTATACTATAGAAAATAATAAAAATGTAAAAAAAATATATATTGATCACTTATCTTCTTTAGATGATATAAGTCCTAAAAATTTAAAAAATTTTTTTATCTTTCTATTTTTTACAAATTTAGTTGTAAAAAATATTGTTATAAATGATGATAACTCTTCTGTTGTAATAAATGATAACAATAATTGGATATTTAAATCTTTAAAATCTGAATATGGAACTGATGTTATTATTGGAGAGCTTAATTCTCTAATATATAATAAGTATAGAGGCAAAAAAGGAATTATACATTTATATGATCTTGTACATAGAGATGACCCTGCATTTCTTTGTCTAGAGTGTAATTTAGAAAGCTATATTGGTAATATAGATAAAATAAATTCGAATTTTATTGAAACTGATGTAAAAAATAATACTTTTTTACAATTAGGTAATACTTATACAGATTTAGATCTAAAATGTGCTGATTGCTTTAAAATAAGAAGTATAGTAAAAGGGGTCGCGAAAATTAAAACTTATAATTTAATCGAGGTGTAAAAATGGAGTATACAGATGTTACGAGAACTTTTTTAAAAGAAAAAGATAAAAGCAATGAATTAATAAAAGAAGTTAGATATTATAATGACTCCTGTTTTATTATTATTTCTAAAATTTTAAATCAAAAAAATTTAAATCAGGATATAGATACTATAAAATTCATTACTGCTGGATCAATACAAGCAAAAATTGAATCATTAGATTTCCCCCAAAAATTAAGATGGAATTTGTATTTGATTTTTTTATTTGAAGGTGATATCGATTCTGAATTTAAAAAAAAAATTGAATCAGATAAATATTGTTGTAAAAAATACGTATTTAAATATGAAAATAATAGTGATTTTGAAGAAGGTTTACAGAAGACTCTTCCAATATTTATAGACTTAGACTCATTTTTAATTCAGAATTCTTCCAACCCCCAAAATGATTTTTTTTCAAAAGAAATTTCATTTGAATTAAGAGATGAAATAGAAAAAGTTACATTTGAAACATTTATTAAAAAAAAAATTTCGTTAGAAGAAATAATCAAGATATATAAAAAGGAGGTTTAAATGAAAATTAAAAGCGTTCAATTTAATAATTTTAGAACCTATAAAGACCCTACTATGTTTGAAATAGAAGACAAATCGATAATACTTTTATATGGTAATAATGGATACGGAAAAACTTCTTTTTTTGATGGAATTGAATGGGGAATAACAGGCGAAATTAGTAGATATAGTAAAAATGCGCGTGAAAAAAACGATTATCCTATTTTAACTAATTACTTCAACAATAGTCTTAAAGGGTCTGTAGAAATAAAATTTAGTGATAATATCGCTATAAAAAGAATGACTACATCTAAAAAATCAAAAGGTATAAATAAAGGTGAATTAATAGGTAGCTTAGAAAATTTATTGATCGAAAATACTTTTGAATCAGAACAAAAATTTGAGAAGCAATTTATTCTTTCTCATTTATTATGTCAGGAAACTATTAATAGTTTTGTTAGGGAAACTGATGAAAAAAAAAGATATGAAAATTTTTTGTCACTTTATGGGTTTAATGAAACTGATGGATATAAAGATAAAATAAAATTAGATATTTCTGAGATTAATAACTTATTATCTAAAAATAAAGAAAAAATAATAAAAAATAAAGAAAAAATATTAGATCTTAAATCAAAATTACCATTGTTAAACAATAAAATTAATTTTGCAATGATTGAAAATAAATTGAAAGAGCATTTCCAAAAGAATGAATTAAATTTAAATAAACATGAAATTGATTTGAAAAATCAATTAAATGAACTTTCTTATAATCTTAAAAAAAGTCAAAGAAAGTATTCATTTTTGAATAAATCTGGTGTTATACTCTTTT
>DDQV01000096.1 GCA_002342785.1 Fusobacteriaceae bacterium UBA2433
GCGCATAGCTATCAAGCTAACTTTAAATTTAACAAAAAATATGATAACCTCTTTCAAGGACTACTTGAAGGAGGTTTTTTCATTTGAACAACAAAAAACTATTTAAAACACTTAACAAATTTTTTTCTAGAAAAGAGATAGATACTTTAGCGATTAATTCAGGATTCAAAAAAAGAAATAGCGGTAAAATTTCTCCATTAGAATTTCTTCACCTTAACTGTTTTAGCGGGAACAATATTTGTATATCTACTTTAGAAGAATTGACCTCGTATCTTGAAATAAGAAAAGATATTGAAGTTTCACCACAAGCACTAGATCAGAGATATAATTTAACTTCTGTTGAGTTTTTCAAAAGAATTTTCATTAAATTATGTGAGTTGCAACAACCTCATCTATTAAAAGCCTTTAAAAATCATGGTTTTGATAAAACATTTTTAATGGATTCTACAGAAATTAAATTACATCCTAAATTAAAAGATGTATATCAAAGAACAACTTAAACTAATCCTGCGACACTTAAAATTAATCTTCTTATGGAACTTTTAAATTATTCTGTTGAAAATATTGAATTTAGTGATGGAAGAAAAAATGAACAAATTTTTTCTAAACATATTTATGATAAATTATCTAACAATTCTTTAGTTTTAAAGGATTTAGGATATTTTAAATTTGACGATTTTAATATTATTGAAATATATAGATTAAGATGGCAAATAGAACTTCTTTTCAAATTTTTTAAATCAGATTTCCAATTAGATAAAATTAAGAATTTAAAAATAGAAAGAATAGAAACACATCTATATGCTACATTAATTAAAATGATTTTATTGCTTGAAATCACTAAAAATATTTATGACGGTTTTCCAAAAGAAATGAGTATTCGTAGGGTTTTAAAGAGCTCTTCAAATTGGAAAATTACCAAAAAATATTATTGCAGATGTAGGTTATGGAAGCCATGAAAATTATAGCTATTTGAAAGAAAAAGAATTAGGAACTTATGTTAAATATAACACTTGGTTTAGAGATATTAAAGGGGAAAAAACAAAAATATGGAATAAAAACTCATTCATATATGATAGCAAAATAGATGAATATATATATGTCCAAATGGAGAAAGATTAACGTATCAATACATAAAAAAACAAAAAATGGATATTTATAGGAAATTAAATATTACAAGTATGACAATTGTTATGATTGTATGATGAAAAGTAAATGTAGTAGAGGTCAATTTAGTAGGTTGTTGGGAGTGAATACGCCTCTGGAAGAATACAAAAGAATAGCCAGTGTAAACCTCTGCTCAGAAAAAGGCACTAAACTACGTAAGCATTGTTGCGCAGAAGTAGAAGCTGTTTTTGGATTGATCAAAGGAAATAGTGCGTTCAGAAGATTCCTCTTAAGGGGGATAAAAAAGGTAAATATTGAATGGGAATTAATCGCCATCGCACATAACCTGAAGAGGTTATCAGAAATGATCTCTTCTTTAGTAAATTTAAAAGAATTTATTTTTTATCAATAGTATTTCTTTTGATTTCTCTACCTATAGTAGATCTATGTCTCCTTAATTGGTTTCCTATTTCCGCCCAAGAATAACCTAATGTAAAAATTCTAACATACTTTCTCTCTCTAAAATGTTAATATGTTTTTGATTCATAGAAAACGCCTATAATGTTTGGTGTTACATATATTATAACAAGGATTTTTCTATGGATCTTTTTTGTTGCATTTAATTATACAATGTAAGTCTTAATAAATAATATTTAGTTTTTTTAATTTTACATATGAATATATTGAATAAAATAGATGTCCAATAATTGTTTAAACTGTTCTTATTATTGATTTACTCATTGAATAATTTTGCTTCAATAATTTGTAGCAAATTTCAATATCTCACTGTTTTATAGACATTTATTGAATTATTATAATTTAGAAATTCATCATTAGTTATTAGATATAATGAAGCTTCTTTTCCATTTCTATTTTTATCTGTAATAGTCTTATTTTTCCTAAGAATTCTGTAGTTAACGGGCAAAAAGATATTTAGTTTGATATGTGCAAGATAAAATATTAATAGCTTTAACGCTTTTGTTTATAGTGTGGTTCTAATAATATTCAACAATTTCATTTGGTTGAGTAAGAGGTTTATGAACAATAGTATCATCAGAAGAAGGAAAAGCATTAGAGTCTTCTATTGATTTTAATGTTAGTTTAATTGCCAACCAATTTTTTTTCACAAAACTAATCTGATCTAAGAAATCGGTAAATAGAATCTTTAGAGAATTTAGAATTAGTAATATTTTGTAGACCTGTAGAACGAGCAGATTTAGTTGAGGCAATTAAAGAATTTAAATATGTTTCAAGATAGTTTTTATTTATAGAAATTATTTCTTAAAAATGTTTATTACTATAAGTATATTGCTGTTTTAGAAAAAAAGGTACCGCGAAACATCAGCTATTAAGAAATATGTTGAATGATTTAAATTTTTATAACTGATTAGTAGTAGAAAG
>DDQV01000170.1:0-38950 GCA_002342785.1 Fusobacteriaceae bacterium UBA2433
GTGGCGGAAGCCGCTACAAAAATAAGAAAACATGGTGCTATAGGTTGTGGCACTATTATTCTTAGAAAATATATTTAAAATTAAAGAAAGCAAGCAAGCAAGGATAGATAGTAAAAATATACGGAGGAAAAGATGGAAGATACAAACAAAGTATCAAGTGAATGGAAGGAAGTTTTATTAAAAGATATAAGTTTAGGTAAAGGAGAGTATGGAATAGGAGCTTCGGCAGTAGAATATTCAGATGAGTTACCAACATATTTAAGAATAACTGATATTAACGATGATGGAACATTAAATTATACTGGATTTAAATCTGTTGATGATAAAAATTCTTATAAATATAAATTAAAAAGAAATGATGTTGTGTTTGCAAGAACTGGAAATAGTACAGGGAAAGGATACTTTTATGAAGAAGATGATGGAGAATTCATCTATGCAGGCTTCTTAATAAAATTTTCATTAGACGAGTCAAAAATAAACCCCAATTATATAGGATTGTATATTCAATCTAAAGAGTATAAAAATTGGATAAACTCGATAGTAACAGGAAGTACTAGGAAAAATATTAATGCAAAAATGTATGGTGAAATGCCAATAAAATTACCAAGTAGAAATGTTCAAGATAGAGTTGTAGAAATTGGTAAATCTATAAATAATAAAATAAAGATTAACAATCAGATGAATCAGACTTTAGAGGAGATGGCACAGGCTATTTTCAAAGAATGGTTTGTGGAGTTCAACTTTCCCATAACCCCTAACTTTGGTTCTTCCCCCTTAGATAAAGGGGAAGGAGGTAAGATTCTCGGGTATAAAGATAATGGAGGAGAGATGGAGGAGTCTGAACTTGGGGAAATTCCTGAGGGGTGGAGAGTAGAGGAATTAGGAAAAGCATTTGATGTAACTATGGGTCAATCACCGAAAGGAAGTAGTTACAATGAGAATAGAAAAGGATCAGTATTTTATCAAGGAAGAACTGATTTTAATTTTAGATTTCCTTCGAATAGAATATTTACAACAGAGCCTAAAAGAATGGCAAAACAACTAGATGTTCTTTTGAGTGTTAGAGCACCTGTAGGAGATGTAAATGTAGCAACTGAGGAATGTTGTATAGGTCGTGGTATTGCGGCTATTACATCCACTAAAACATCATTTCTCTTATATACGATGAAAAATTTATCTCAAAAATTCAAAATGTTTGATAATGAAGGAACAGTTTTTGGTTCGATAAATAAAAAAGGATTAGAAGAACTCAAAATAATAGTTCCATCTGATGAAATACTAAATTTATTTGAAGGAACAGTTAGTAGTATTGATGGATTTATTTTTAATAATAGTAAAGAAATTGAAACTTTAATAAATATTAGGGATACTTTGTTGCCTAAGTTAATGAGTGGAGAAGTGAGAGTATAAATTGTAAAGTTAATATTACTATCATCAAAGAATTAGAAATGAAAGAAAATATAATTTTAGACTGAAAAGAGGGGAATAGATGAAGATTGCAAAAGAAATACCTGGAATATATAGTGAATTAGAATCAAATATTGAAAAAGTTAAGTATTTTGAAAACTTACTCATAGCGAGAGCAACTAATGGTGATTATAGTTCTGAAGACTATATAAAATTAAGGAATAATTTTATTAAATTTAAAGAATTACCATTATATATAAAAATTAATCATTCTTTAGATAGCTTTTGGGGACATATTAGGAAGGTTAGTGGATATGAAAGCAGGAGAAAGACTATATTTGAGTCATTTGAAAAATTAAAAAAAAAATGTGAAGAGGTAAGTCAACCTTCAATAGAAGAAACTTCACTTTTAACTGTAGGAGAAACAAGTTATTTGAAAAGGATTATAATCAAGTTGAAAGAAGAAAAAAATTACTCAATTAATTATATTGACTTATACAATAATTTTTCTCAAGAGTTTTCAGAAATTCTGAGTTCGTTTCACTTTAAAATAAATAAAATTTTTAATTATATGAATAGACAATTACATTCTCGATATTTTCATGCAGACGACTCTAGAGAGGCAATATTATGTTTTGAGGATTTAAATAGTTTATTTGATAATATGGAGAGCTATTCTATAGGATTAATTGAATCTTATAAAAGCGCAATTTTTACACTTCAAACTTTCCTCCAGGCTTCTGGAGGAACCAATGTTCCAGATGATTTTAGAGCAATAAAAATAATGGAAATTAAATCTATTTTTATTTCTGAAGATACAATAAAGTCAAATAATGACCATTTAATTCATTTACAACCTATAGGTCAAGGATCTTATGCGAGGGTTTTTAAATATAAAGATTTGCAATATAATGAAGAATTTGTATTAAAGCGAGCAATTCAAAAATTAACAAAAAAAGAATTAGAACGATTCGCTAGAGAATTTAAAACAATGAAATCTTTAAATCACCCTAATATAGTAAAGGTTTATTCTTTTGATGAAAAAAAATATGAATATATAATGGAACTTTGTGATATTACTTTAGAAGATTTTTTAAAAAATCAAGAAAGTTCTGATTTATGTATTAGGCTTGAAATAATAGTTCAACTGTTAAAAGTATTTGATTATCTTTCGTATAAAAATATTCTTCATAGAGATATAAGTCCTACAAATATTTTGTTAAATAAATATCATAATACTATTTTAATTAAAGTTAGTGACTTTGGATTAGTTAAAATTCCTGAAAGTTTCCTAACAGATAAAAATAGCGAATTGAGAGGTTCATTAAATGATATAAATGATTTAGATTTAAAAGGATTTGATAGTTATGAAATTAGACACGAAACATATGCATTAAGCAAATTAATTAGTATGATTGCTTCTAAAAAGTTGAGTTTGAAGAAAATTAAAGATGAAAAAATATTGAGGTTTTTAAATAAAGGTGTTAGTGAAATTGATAAAAGATATCAAAATTTCAATGAATTAAAAACTGGAACTGATTGGTTAATAGGTCAGCTAAGGTAAAAAAATAATAGAATTTGTTCAAAAAATTTAAGTATTTAAAACAAAAATTTATAAAATTGATGATTTAAATCAATATTCATTTTGATAAAATAGTATTGGGTTGATAATCAATATTTATTGTATTTCTACAACTGAAAATTGGGATGTACATAATTTTGAAAGTGAAATTTTGAGTGATTTTTATGATAAGTATCACACTATTCTTGTTTGTAATGGGTCACTCTCTTTTGGAAAAGATTATAATAATTTAATAAATATAAAGGAGCAGATAAATGAATAGACATCTAAGTATTTTTACTCCATTTCATATAACGTCAAGAGAAAATAATCTAACAAGGTCATTAGCTATTTTGCTAATGAATGAACCTTTATTTCTTGATTTGTTTTATAGAGAGGTTATAGGGAAAAGTTTAGGTAAAAATCTTTTATCTAAAAATATTATAGTAAACACTGAAGTAGTTGCAAAAAATATAAATATTGAGGATTTTGGGATAAAAAAAGTTTATGGTGTTACATTGAACGCTGTCAAATACAAAGAAAATTTAATGACAAGTAGAAGTACAGAAGAACCAAGAATAGATTTAATTATTCAAATTGATGAAGTTCTAATTGTTGTGGAAGTTAAACCCTCAGAAGAAGATCCTAGGGAACAATTGAATAACCAAATAAAACGTTTAAATTGGGGAACCATAGATAAAAATTTTGAATATAAATCTCTTATATGGGCAGATATATTAGACATAACATTTAATCTTTATAGCTTTAGAAAACAACTTGCTTCTCCTAGTTTATATCTTAATGAGTTTAAAACGTTTATTGAACGTAATTTTCAACATTTACTTCCTGTGCCTAAATTATCAATGGAAAGTTTAGATAATAAAAAACTTGCTGAAAGAAGAATTATGCAAATAAAAAAAGAGTTGAATATAAAAATACATGGGGATTATTTTGATGAGGGAGTAAGTTATATCTTACTTAAGGATCAATCAATTGCTGAAAGGTGTGAGCTTGGATTAGGAGATGAAGGGACATTAGACCTTTTTGTTTGGCCTGGAGATAATAGGAATCAAGGTAGAAAATTATATAAAAATAAATTTGTTTTAGAAAAAATTATAAAAGAAATCAAAAATCAATTTCAAGAATTAATGCCGGAACTTAAAGTTAATGTCTTAGGATATACATATATAAAATTTGCTCATATTATGGGACAAGGTGTATATTGGGAAGACCTTCCTATTGAGCCTACAAGAGATGTATCGGAACTTTTTAAAGAAGTGGGACAGATGGTTTATAAAAAAAATCCTGAAAAATGGGAAAATTCTAAAATAAATATTATGAAATATGTTGAGGATAAAGAGATTTTTTTGAATAAATTTAATAATTATTTTGAAAAAACTAATCGAAATTTTGTTAATATCAATGTAGGAAATCAAATTAAAGTTTCATTTACCCTTAAGCAAATTGAAGAATGGGAGAAAAGAAATGAAACTATAGACTACTTAAAGAAAACTGTGGATATTGTTATGGAATCTATTTTTCCTAAAAGATAGAGCATTAACTAAATGAAGATATTCTATAATTTTCACAAAAAATAAATTAAAACAAGTATATATATAAATCCTAACGAATCTAGTATATAAAGATAGAGCATGAGGAAAGTTTTCTATAGGCCCCTTTTACCACATTTAAAATTTGTTTTTAAATTAGAAAACAGATTTTAATAATCGTGGCATCGAGGGGGAAACAGGGGGCGTTATGAGGAGGACAGATATTTAAAATCTAGAAAGGAACAATTAAGAAAAACTCAAATCAAAGAAGTTTTAGAAAATATATATAGAGTTTTAATGAAAATTAAAAAATCGGGGGCTCAACTATGAATTTCACAGAAAACAAATTAGAAGAAGCATATATAGAACTCCTAGAAGGTTTAGGCTATGAACATAGACTAGGAGGAGAGATAGAGATCGATGAAAGGGGAAGTTATCAAGAGGTTTTACTCTTAGATGAACTTCGTAATTCTATCTATAAAATAAATAAAGATATGCCAGCAGATGCAAAGGAAGAGGCAATTAAAAAGATAAGACATCTATCTAATCCAACTCTTATAAAAGCAAATGAGGAATTTCATAAGATGATAACTGATGGAATAGATATTCCATATAAAGATAAAGAGGGAAATGATAGATTTGGAAAAATATATATTTTTGATTTTAAAAATTTAGAAAATAATATTTTTCAAGCAGTAAATCAATTTACTATAATTCAAAAAACAAATAGAAGACCAGATATAATATTATTTGTAAATGGAATACCTATGGTAGTGATAGAATTAAAATCTATGATAAATGAAGAGGTAGGAATAACAGAAGCATATAATCAAATCCAGAGATATAAAGATGAGATATCAGATCTATTTAAATATAATTCATTTATTGTACTCAGTGATGGGATCAATGCCAAAGCAGGAACTATCTCATCTAACTTTGAGAGATTTATGAGTTTTAGAAGTGTAGATGGAGAAGAGATCAGGCCTAAAGATGAGATGATGATGGAAACTCTGACCCATGGGATGCTGACTAAGGAAAGATTATTAGAGCTAACAAAAGATTATATTTTATTTATGAAAACAAAGACAGACTCAGTAAAAATATTAGCTCAGTACCACCAATTCTTTGCAGTAAAAAAAGCATTGGAAAAAACAAAAAGAGCAAAGGAAAGTCAAGGAAGGATAGGAGTTGTCTGGCATACTCAAGGATCAGGAAAATCTTTAACTATGACTTTCTATACAGGACAGTTGATGAAAAAATTTAATAATCCTACCATAGTAGTGGTAACAGATAGAAATGATCTGGATAATCAGCTGCACGGAACTTTTTCTAAATGTAGTAGCTACCTAGTAGAAGATCCAAAACAAGCAGAGGATAAAGATGAACTCAGAAAATATTTAGATGTGCAGAGTGGTGGAATAATCTTTACTACCATACAAAAGTTTGCTCCTAAAAAAGGTGAAAACTCTATGGAAGTTTTATCAGATAGAGATGATATTATAGTAATGGCAGATGAAGCACATCGGAGTCAATATGGTTTAGAAGCAAAACAAGATTTAGATGGAAATATAAAATACGGATATGCAAAACATATAAGAGACGCACTACCTAGTGCAAACTATATTGGATTCACAGGAACACCAATTGATTTTGAAGATAAATCAACTACAGCAGTATTTGGTAACTATATAGATACCTATGATATGACAAGGGCAGTAGAAGATGGAGCTACTGTAAAAATATATTATGAAAATAGATTTATAAAATTAGATTTAGAAGAAACTTCTTTAAATAAAGCAGATATAGAAACTATGGAGATCATGGAAGATGAAGAGGAATATAGTGCTGAAAAGAAAAAAAGAGAGTTTACCAACATGGAAGCTGTCATGGGAAGTAGATCTAGGATAAAAAATCTAGCAAAAGATCTAGTTACACATTGGGAAGCTAGAAAAGATGCATCTTTTGGAAAAGCTATGATCGTATGTATGTCTAGAAGAATATGTGTAGAACTCTACAATGAGATCGTAAAATTAAAACCAGAATGGCATGATGAAGATAAAACAAAAGGAAAGATAAAAGTAATTATGACTAATGATGTGTCTAAAGATCCTATGACTTGGAAACAACATTTTACTACAAAACAAGATCGAGAAGAGTTTGCTAATCGGATGAAAGATGAATCAGATGAACTAGAGATAGCAATAGTGAGAGATATGTGGTTAACAGGATTTGATGTTCCTTGCCTTCATACAATGTATATTGATAAATCAATGGCAGGACACAATTTAATGCAAGCAATTGCTAGGGTAAATAGAGTTTTTAAAGATAAAGAGGGTGGACTTGTAGTTGACTATATAGGAATAGCTGATCAATTAAAAAAAGCTTTGAATCAATATTCAGATTCAGATAAAGAAACTACAGGAATAGATCTTGAAAAAGCTGTTCAAATAATGGTTGAATATTACGAAGTAGTAAGAGGCATAATGCATAATTATGATTATAGTGGATACAAAAGCGAAAAATCTATAATAAGAGGAAGATCTATTATAGGTGGGATGAACTATATATTAGGTATCGATATAGATCGTGAAGGGATGAAAAAAGAATTTTTAAAACAAGTATCATCTCTAGCAAAAGCCCACTCACTCTGTGTATCGACTGAAGAAGGAAAAAAAATAAATGAAGAGGTAGCATATTTTAAAGCAATAAAAGCTACCCTTGTCAAACAAGAATCACCATCAATAAAAAAATCTTTATCAGATGATGAGATCAATAAAAGGATGGCTCATCTATTAGGAAATACGATAATTTCAGAAGAAGTTATAGATATCTATAAAGAACTTGGGATAGAGAGTCCCAATATGTCTGTATTATCAGATGAATTTTTAGAAGAGATGAGATCTATGAAACATAAGAATTTAGCTGTAGAGATGTTAAAAAAATTAATAGAAGGTAAGATTAAATCTAGTTCAAAAAGAAATCTAGTAATGTCTGAAAAGTTTTCAGATAAATTAAAAAGATCCCTTCAATCTTATAGAAACAAAGCTATTACAAGTATGGAAGTAATAAATGAACTAATAAAGATGGCAAAAGAATTTCAAGATATGCAAAGTCAAAGTAATAATCTAGGATTAACTGATGATGAAGTGGCATTTTATGATGCTCTAGCAACAGAAGAAATTTTAGCAGAATTAGAAGACTGCGAGATATTAAAAAAAATAGCAATAGAACTAACTAGATCTGTAAAAGCAAATCTAAAGATAGACTGGTATGAAAAAGAATCAGCTCAAGCTGCAATGAGAAAAACAATAAAAAGATTACTCAGAAAATATAAATATCCACCAAAGGGTCAAGAAAAAGCATTAGATACAGTACTAAGACAAGCTAAATTAATGTGTGAAGAGATGGTGGCTTAAAAATGAACATAGATCATCTCAATATGGTTATCTTGCATCTCAACGTTTAGAAGAAAATTTATGATAGAATTATTATTTAAAATTATAAAAAGAACACAGAGAAAATTATTTCTATATGTTCTTTTTTTTAAAGAATTGATTTATCTAAAATTATAGTTTTATTTAAAAATTTAATCCATAGATTATTTTGATAAATGTTATAGCAGTGATTACTTGCACTGTTCCAATTGCTAATCCATATGTTATAGCTTTAGGGCCTTGTTCAAAGAGAACACTAAATTTGACTCTCATCCCTATTCCTGCAAGGGCTATTATCTCAAATTTAGAACTTACAAAATGAAATATATTTGAAAGATCTGTATTGAATATTCCTAAAGTTTTTAAAGTTGTAAAGATAAAAAATCCAGTAATATACCAAGGGATATTTAATTTTTTAAATTTATTTTTTTTACTTTCTTCTAAAGTGATTTCATTTATCTCTACTTTGATCTCAGTTTCTACTTCTTTTTCAAGTTTGGTTACTTTACAATCTGCTGAGATTTTTTTATCTAGATAGATAACTAATACCACTATAAATATAATCCTTATTATCTTAAATATTGTAGATAGTTCTAATACTTCACTATTAACTAGTTGACCTGCTCCAATTACCTGTCCTACCGATTGAAGAACTCCCCCTATAAGGGCAGATGTCATAACTGTATCTCCATTAAATATTATTTTAGAGATCAGTGGAAGTAAGAACATAAGGATCGTTCCAACTAAGTTTACTATTGTAATAGATATCCCAAGATCACTTTTTTCTGGTTTAACAACAGGAGAAACTGCTCCAATTGCTGATGAACCACACACTGCATTTCCAGTTCCCATGAGATATGTAAATTTTTTCTTAAACTTCATCTTTTTTCCAATCCATAGAGCCACAGTTATAGTCGTTATCATTTGAATTATAATAAAACTTACTCCCTTAACTCCAATACTAAATACACTATAGATATTTAAATCCCCTCCTAAAAGAACTATTGAATAAGATAAAAGATTTGATTCTGAAAAAGCAGATCCAGCAGCAAATTTATTACTCTTTACCAGAGTATTACCTAGGATAATTCCTAATATAATTGAAAAACTTGCACCTCTTAACTTGGGAAAGATCCCACCTAAAATACTTCCAATATATGCAATTATAGAACAAACAATAAATCCTGGTATAATTTTTTTAATATTCATATCTCTCACTTCCCTTATTAATATAGCTATATATTACACTAAATCAAAAAGATAAGTAAAATACTAATATTTATATATTTAGGATAGGTTATAACCTATATACTGAAAAATTTTATAAAATTAAACTATTATTTTTACCACAGCTTAACTTCATGAGAATAGTATTTAGATCTTAGATATATTATATTGTTTTGAAAAATCTATAAATTTTTCTATTAATTTTGAAAATTCCTTGTCCTTATGATAGATAAGTTTTAGATCTCTTTTTATCTCTAAATTTTTTATCTTACTCACTATTATTTCCTTTCTTTTTTCCTCCTCTTTTATAGTTAAACTAGAAACACAAGCTACTCCAAGATCTTTTATTACTGCTCTTTTTATTGCTTCAGTTCCACCAAATACAAAAATATTTTGTTCTCTTATTCCAATAGCATCCTCATAAGTATCTCTAGTACCACTTCCTTTTTCTCTGAGGATAAAAGTTTCCTTTTCTAATTTTTTACGATCTATAATTTTTTTCCATTTTTTATTCGGAGATGAGATTATTATTAGTTCATCTTCCCAAAGATCCATTATTTCTAACTCATTTGCTGTGATTTTTCCCTCTATTAATCCTATATCTATATTATTTTTTAATATAGATTCTGAGATCTCTTGGGTATTTGTAATATAGAGTTCTATATTTACTTGAGGATAAATTTGTTTGAAGTCAGCGATTATATCAGGTAGAAGATATGTTCCAATAGTTGTGCTAGCTCCAACTCTTAGATTTCCAGATCTAACTTCCCTAATATCTTCCATAACTTTTTGTGATTCTTTATACAGATTTAACATCCTTAGAGCATATTTTTGAAAGAGTTTCCCCTCCTCTGTTATATAAAGTTTTCTGCCTAATCTCTCAAATAATTTAATACCTATCTCTTCCTCTAATTCTTTTATAACTTGGCTGATAGAAGGTTGACTTATATATAGAACTTTGGCAGCTTCTGTCATACTTAACATCTCAGATACAGTATAATAAATTTCTAATTTTCTTATTGTCATAATAATTTCTCCTTATATGTTGAAATAGATTTAGTTCTACTATTTTTAATTTTAATATATAATGAATATAGATTACCACATAGATAGATTAAAATCATCATGAAAGAAAATAAAAATATGAAAGTGTACAATTAATAATGAATATAATAATAAAAAACAAAACTTTTTGTTGACTTTTATATCTATTTAGATTATAATTCTTATTAAATAAATTAAAGGAGGAATATTATGAAACTAAGGAACCTAAGGAGTATATTAAATTTTAATAATATTTGTATTCCTATTGAGAATTTTCTTGATTTCTAATTTTAATTTTATTTTTGTTTTTATTAATTAATTTTGTGATTATAGATGTCTGTTCTTTTATTAGGAGAGATGTCTTTTTTTATTATCTTTTATCATTTGTATTTTAAGGAGGAACTTTTATGAAAAAACTTTTAATTCTTGCACTATCTATTATCACTTTTACTTTTTGCCTGGGAGCTTCAAAACTATATGTTGGAACAAATGCTGAATATCCACCCTTTGAATATTTAGAAAACGATACAATCGTAGGTTTAGACGCTGATATTATTGAAGAACTAACAAAGAGAATGGGAGTTGAATATAAATGGTCTAATATGTCATTTGATGGATTGATACCAGCTCTTCAAATGAATAAACTTGATATAGTTATTGCTGGAATGAGTGTAACTCCTCAAAGAGCTAAAGCTGTTAACTTTTCTGTACCTTACCTTTCTTCTGAAGTTGTATTTGTTGGAAGAAAAAATAATCCTATAAACTCTATGGATGAACTAGTAGGAAAAACTTTTGGTGTTGAAATTGGAACTACTAAAGAAGCTAGTGCTAAAAAAATTAAAGATTCGATTGTAGTTCCTTTTAATGGAAATACTCCTGCACTTATAGCTCTAAAATCTGGAAAAGTAGATGCTATGGTTGTTGACAAAAGTGTTGGAGATAACTATATTACCAACAATGAAGATCTAATGATAATTGGAACTCTAGCTGGAGAACCTAAAGCAATAGCCGTAGGAAAAAAATATCCTGAACTTCTTAAAAATGTGAATGTTGCTTTAACTTCAATGTTAGAAGATGGAACTATCTCTAATTTAAAAGAAAAATATGGTGTTAAGTAATGAAAGAAAGTTTTAATTTTACAAATTATTTTGTAGATATAAAAATTTGGTTAATATTAAAAGAGGAGATAGAAAAATTTAATAATATTTTGATTGTAACTGGGGAAAAATCTTTTGATGCTATTAAAGAAAATTTCTTACCCATAATGAAAAATAAAAAATATACAATAAAAAAATATATGGGAGAGTGTTCATATGAACACTCCCAAGATATTATTAGTTCAACTTCTTCAGAAAAATTTGATCTTGTTATTGCTGCTGGAGGTGGAAAAGCTGTAGATACAGGAAAGATTATAGCTTCTAAATTAAATTTAAATTTATTTGCTATCCCTACAATAGCTTCAACTTGTGCTGGAACTTCATCTGTTTGTGTAGTATATAACAACGACCATTCATTTAAAGATCTATATTTTCCAAAAACTGCTCCAGAAAAAATATTTATAGATTTAGAAACTATAAACAATGCACCTAATAAATATTTGTGGGCAGGAATAGGAGATACATTGGGAAAATATTATGAGGTTAATCTAAAAAAAGAAAATTTGAGTGAAAAAGATTCAAAGATTAATTTTCCTAGTTTAATGGGAATTGAACTTGCTAACAACTGTAAAAATATCATCCTTGAAAATTCAGAAAAAGCATATTATGACTTAGGAATAACAGAGGAGTTTAAACAAGTTGTTCTTACTATAGTTGTAAATACAGGGATGGTTTCTAATCTAGTAGATGAATTTTTTAATGGAGGAATTGCCCATTCGGTTTTTTATGGACTTACTATCTTACCAAGTGTTGAAAAAAATCATCTCCATGGAGAGGTTGTAGCTTTTGGAATCTTAGTTCAACTTTTAATTGAGAAAAAATATGAGGAGTACAGTCTTCTTTTAGACTTTTACAATAAGTTAAAACTGCCTATATCTTTAAAAGAAATTGTATTATTTGATAATTTTTTAGAAAAAGAAGATGAAATATTAGAGAGTATATTAACTTCTCCCGATATAGTAGAGTTTGATTTTGATATTAATAAGATAAATTTAAAAGAGGCTTTACTTTATAAATAATTTACGAGGTGGTTATATGAATAATTTTATTGCAGATAGATTTAAAAATAAAACTCATCCCATGGGTGATAATAAATTTAATGAGAAGTGTAAATATTCTCCTATCAACTTAGGAATTGGAGATCTAGATATTACAACTGATGAAACCATTATAAGAAAAGCTATGGACGATGCTATTATGGGGCATACTCACTATACAGATCCCCGTGGATATCTTGAATTAAGAGAAGAGATTTGTAATTATCATAAAAATAATTTTGAAAATTATAATTTTTCAACAGAGAATGTATTAGTTGTCACTGGAGCTTGTCATGCTCTTTATCTTTTGATAAATGCTATTACTAATCCTGGAGATGAAGTTATAGTTCTTGCTCCCTTCTTTCCAGTGTATGCTGACTCTATCTCTCTAGCAAATAGCGTTATGAAAGTTGTTGAAACAAAATTTTCAAATGATTTTCAAATCATTGAAGAAGATTTAGAAAAAAGTATCTCACCTAAAACAAAAGCCATTATAGTTAATTCTCCATCTAATCCAACGGGAGTTTGCTACAATCTTGAAAGTCTTAATATTATAAGGAAGCTAGCAATAAAATATAATCTTCTTATTATAGCTGATGATGTTTATGATTTTTATTCATATGAAGATTCATTTTCACCAATCTATACTCTTCCAGATATGAAAGAAAGAACTGTAAGTGTTTGTAGTTTTTCTAAGGATTTTGCAATGACTGGTTGGCGTATAGGTTATGTTGTTGGAAATAAAGAGATAATTGAGTGTATGAACTCTATCAATGAAGCTATTATATATAGTCCACCTTCAGTTTCACAAAGATGTGCCTTACATGCCCTTAAAGATTTTAAGAGGATAAAGGAAAATATTGTGCCAATATTTAAAGAAAGGGTAGAGTATTCATATGATAGGATAAAAAAAATTCCCTACCTTGACTGTTTTAAACCTCAAGGAGGAATATATCTATTTGTAAATATCGAAAAAACTAAGATGACATCTGATGAGTTTACGAAATTTTTAGTAAAAAATTATGGGATCATGGTTATAAGTGGTAAAAGTTTTGGTGGAGAAGGTTTTATCAGAATAGCTTGTACCTTAGATATTTCTATGCTAAAAGAAGCTTTCGATAGGATGGAAGATATAAAGTTTTAATAAATAAAAAAGGTGATCTCTATATTTTAGAGATCATCTTTTTTATTTATTGTTAGAATTTTTAAATTTTTTTATAATTTCTTTCCATTTAACTCCCACCATCTCATCTGCAATAGCAAGGATATTACTTATTAAAATAAGGATATCTTTATCTCCAGCCCAATGTTTTTTTACTATTTCTGAATCAGTTTTATTAATTAAATTATTGAGGACATACGCAGCTAAGGCTATGTCATCTACATATCCAACTGGACCTAGGATTAATTCTGGAACTAGATCAATTGGAGAGACAAAATAGGTTATAGCAGCTATTAATTTTGCTTTTTCTTTAGCAGAAACTTTGCTATCTATTGATAATTTGCATAGAAGATGAAATAAATCAGGTGCAGCCATTAGATATTCCGACCATTTATTTGTTTTTCCATCTTCTGTCTGTGCCCAATTTCTAATTTTTTTTCGTAATTTTTGATAAAAATCATCATTTTGTTTTGACATCTTTTTACTCCTCTTTATAAATTTTTGATTGATAAAAGTTATTTTTATAATTTAATTATACTTTATATTTTTTATCTTTCAAATATTTTAAGAAATAAATTAAACTATTCAATAAATCTACTTTTAATTATTTTTTTATTAAAAATGTATTAAATTGCTCGAAAAATTTAAGGAAAGATGGTATTCTTTGAGATATATTAAATAAATTGAGGAGGTAGTAATGCAAAATATATTTTTTACTATAAGTACATGGGTTATAATGATGACAGAAAGTGTGTCTTCAATTATAGTAATGATATCTATAGTAATTATGACAATTATGTTTTTTGTTTATCTATGGGGGATGAGACGTTATAATAAAACTGAAAAAGAAGTTGATAAATTATTAGATGAACTAAAAGATATAAAGGAAGAAGGAAGAACTAGAAAACTAGAATCTAATAATTATAGTGAGATAAAAGGTGAAGTAAATGCTTTTAATGAAACGTTGATGTTCAAAGGAGAAAAACATTATTCTACAATAGGAGTTGAAAGATATTTTAATAGCATAACTCTATTAGAGGAAAAATTAAATATGAGGGTTATCCATAATGTACCTCAAATATTTCCTGGATTAGGGATATTAGGAACATTTTTAGGGTTAACATTAGGATTAAATATTGTAGATACAAGTGGTTCGAGTAAAGATATTTTAAGTAGTATAGAACCACTATTAGGAAATATATCTTTAGCTTTTATAACAAGTATAGCTGGAATAGGGTTTTCTATTGTTGCCACATTTAAACTTAATTGGTTTTTAGGTAATGCTGAGAAAAAGATATTAAAATTAGAGGATGTTGCAAGAAGAATCTTTCCTTTGTATACAAAAACTCTACAAGGTGAAGAACTTTTAAAAGAAATAAAAGAAATAAAAACAACCACAAATGGTTTAGCAACAGATATCTCAAATAAATTAGGAGAGCATATAAGTACTCAAGTAGGAGCGAAGATAGATACTCTTGTATCTGGAAGTAATGAAATTATGAAGGATCTTACTCATGATATTGGAGATAAAGTAGAAAGGATAACAAAAGTTTTATCAAATAATTTTGGAGATAGCTTGACTGGAGCTATGGAAAAAATATTTACAGAAGATCTTGTGGATAATTTTAAACAAATTGGAATAGATATAGTGACACTCTCTGGTGAAAATATGACAAACCTTAATAACTTTAAAGAAACTATGGATAGTGTAATATTAGACCTTAATGATATAAAAGATAATTATGAAGATATTAATGATAAGACTTTTAAAACTAATGAAGAGGTATCAAGTTCACTAGACAAGTTAACAGGAACATTAGTAGAGAGGACGGAATTAGTAGATAAGAGTTTAGAAAAAACTGCGACTACTTTTAACAACGCAACAAAACAAGTAGAAGTTTTAGAAACTTCTTTAAATAACGGTTTAAAAGAAACTACCGCTACTATAGAAAAATTAAGTGATTATATGAATATAAATAAAAAAGCAAGTGAATCTATAAATAGATTTATTGATTCTGAAGAAAAAATCTTAGAGTTATGGAATGGTTATGATGAAAAGTTTACAAATTTAAATATTTTACTTGTAGAAGGATCAAAAGGTTTTGAAGAAAGTTTAAACGCTTCAATATCTAGTTATAAAAACCAATTAAATGGTATAAGAGATGAATTTTCAACTATGATGACTACTCTAAATCAAAAATATTCTGACTACACAAATAAAAACACAATGGATCTCTTTAAAGAATACGATCACCAACTTGCTACAGCCATAAATAAGTTTGGAGGATTGATGAGTAGTTTAGAACTAGAAGTAGAAGGATTACAAAATATGATAGAAAATCAAAATGAAAAGATAGGTGAAGCTATTGAAATCATAAATCCAATAAATATAGTGGAGATAGAAAAAAATATTCAGGTTTAATCTAGTATGGAGGAGAGATGAAGAAAAACAAATTTAAGATAACTGATAATTCATTTTGGATATCTACTGGGGATCTTATGGCTGGAATATTATTCATATTTGTATTGCTATTTATAGTTCAACTACTAAGTGTCCAATCTCAGTTAGAGACTAAGGAAAAAATTATTGAGGAACTTGCTACAGTGAAAAATAAGATAATAGAAAACCTAAGCGGTGAGTTTAAAGAGGATAATCTTAAGATTAAGATTAATCCCAAGGATGGTTCTATCGAACTAGATGAAAAAATATTATTTGATAATAATAAAAGTGACTTAAAACCCCAAGGTAAAGCTTATTTAAAAGAATTTATTCCAAAGTATGTGAAGCTTATTTTAGGAGATAAAGACATAAGGGAGCATATAGATGTCATACTTATTGAAGGGCATACAGATGATGTGGGTAGTTATTTCTATAACTTAGAACTATCTCAAAAAAGGTCTTACTCTGTTGTAAATTATATTTTTAATCAGATGGAAGATTTTGAATATAAAGATCTATTAAAAAAATATATAACAGCTAATGGAAGAAGTTCTGTTAAATTAAAATACAAGAAAGATGGTAGTGTAGATCGCAACAAAAGTAGGAGAGTAGAATTTCAATTTAAATTAAAAAATGATGAAGCTTTAGAAAAAGTATTAAAGACTTTAGAAAAGTAGAGGGATAATATGAGAAGAGTTATATTTGAAAATTATAAACCTAAAAAAATAATAGAAGCTATAGAAAAATTAGGAGCAGATGAAAATGATAGTATAAGTTTTAATAGACTACAAATGTATATAAAAAAAGTTTTAAGAGGTCAACATCTCCAAGAAAATAAATTTAGAAAGATTTTTTTGGGAATAGAAGAAATAAAAGAATATCTTAAAGATCCTAATGATATAGAAACATTTTATAAAAATTTAATTGAGATGTTAAAAGCAAATTATTTAACAAATAAGGATAGATGGATTTTTGCAATAAGACACGCTCTTTTCTCTACATATAAAGATAAAAGTAAACATAAGATGTTAAAAGAAATTTTTTCAGAAAAATTATCTAATAATTTAGAATTTAGCTCCCTTGCAAACAAGTATATTTATAAATATCTAAAAAGTGATGAAGAGATGGAGTTTTTTTATATGGAAAGGATATATGAAATTTTTTTTAAAAGTTTTCAGGGAATTCAATCTATCTATGAAGAATTAGGAATATCTTGTGCATCAAATTTTTATTATTCTACTGTAACTAATATGATAAAAAATAATGTTATAGAAATTGTTATAAATAAAAAAAAGCGTACACATTCTAAAGAATTTATTAGTGTAGTGAAAGAAATTTTTTCAGAAAAAAATAGAGATATAATATTTAAAATTATTCTAAATGTTTACGGGAATAGAAAAACTTCTCCTAAGGAATTTAATACTCTATGGTTAACTTATATGCTAGAAAAAAATGGTAATTTAAATAATGCAAGATGGTATGGATATTCTGAAATGGAAAAGGCAACTTTTAAGAGATGGCTCAACTATAAAAATATTGAAGATTTTTTTGAAAAATATGCAGTGTATCCAGAAAGAAAAGATTATTGGCATAGATGGACTAGTTTAATAAAAGATAGTGCTATAAGATTAGAATTTAAGACTGCACTTATAATGCAATTTGAAAATCATTTAATAATTGAATTTGGAGAAGTAGGTGCCGTAAGAATTTATGAAAATAAAGAGTTAACTATTAGAGAAATAAATTCACTGTTTAATAATTATCCGAAAACTAGAGCTATAAAAAAAATAGATTTTAATTATAATGAAATACTAAATACAAGGTGGAAACATCAAGGAAGTTGGCAGTGGAGATTTAACTCAAATATGAATAAATTGGGGTATAGAATATGAGTATATTAAATATGTTTAGTAAAATCTTTGGTAAAGAAAGCAATGAGGATAAAAAAAATTTTGAATTTAAAAATAGATTTTTTAAAGATAGAATCGAAATTTCTATTAATGGAAAAAATGGTAGAGAAAATTTAAAAAACTATTTAGAAAAATATAGTGATATAGAAGTTGAATATTTTAAAGAAGCGTTGATTTTTCAAATAGATTTAGAGAAAGATGTTTTAATCTTAGAATATGAAGACATATATAATTTAAGTATAAATGAATTGGAGTATTTTTTGTTGCCTGGTTATTTTAAAGGTGTTATCGATATAAAAAATAGAGGATATGTTCTTAATCAAAAAGGTTTTCAATTTGAAATGTCTTTTTCAGATTTAAAGAAGACATATGAATATATAGAAAATGATTACTATGTCACAGATGAAATAACAGGAGAAAAATACTTTTTAGAAAAAGCTCAAATGAGTCTTGTCAGTGAGATTATAAAATTTAATAAAAAAAATTTGATTACCTCTGATCCTGAAGAACAACTTAGACTTATTGAGACGATACAAAAAACTTCTCAAAATATATTCATAACATATTCTGAACAGTTACATGAATTTCATAATTTAGAAACAGTAGATAAACTACAGATAGATTTTGAAAAAATAGAGGGATCTCAAGGGCAATTAGAAGTGGTTCCAAGAATAGAAGGACTTTCAGATAAGGAAAATAAAAAGCTACAACAAAAATTTAAAGATGCAAAAAGAATAAATCAATTTTATGAATTAGAGATAGACGGGAAAAAATTAAAGATTGTTTTTAATAAAAAACTTAAACAAGCTTTACAAGTAATAAAAGAAGAACCAGTTATAAGTGAAATAGATTTTATTACAAAAAAATCTAAGATATTTAATGATGAGAGATTAGAACAAGAGGAAATAGATATAATCTATGGACCAAGAGTAAAAGGATTGGGATATCTTAATTATAGAAGTAGTGCAATTTTTAATAATAACGAAATAAACTGGATAAAAAAAGATTTTCCTTATATTCAAACTATGACTGAAAGGGTTTTACTAAGACCAGAAGATATTGATATTTTAAAAAATGCTGTAAAAGATAGTTCAGAAGGTAATCCAATAATTGTAACTATTGGGGATGATAAGATAATTATTCCTTCTGTAGAAGATGTTGAAAATCAAATAAAACAAATAGAAAATAGTATTATAGATTTTCCTAAGATAAAAAAAATAAAACAAATAGAGGAATTAATAGAATATTTTAAAAAATATCCAGAAGAAGAATATTATGCTAAAAATGGATTCTATATACAAAATCCTAAAGATATTGAATTACTTGAAAAGTATAAGGAATCTTTAAATTTAGAAGAGATAGAAAAAGATAAAAATAGAAAAAAATCACTTCTTTTAAAAGATAATTTAGAAAAATTAGATTATGAAGAGGAAAAAAAATCAATATTGATAGAAAAATTTAAATTTATAAAACCTTTAAGTTTAAAAAAAGATATAAAATTATTTCCTCATCAAGAAGAAGGAGTGGCTAAACTTCAAAATTTATATTCTATAGATGAGATAAATGGAGTACTTCTTGCAGATGATATGGGACTTGGTAAAACCATACAAATATTAATATTTTTAGCTTGGTTAAAAGAAAAGAAGGGAAAAGAAGTTTATTTAAAAGCTTTACTTGTTATGCCAACTTCACTTATTAATAACTGGAATTTTCAAAGTGATAATCCTAAAGAGGAGGGAGAGATTCAAAAGTTCTTTAAGAAAGGAACCTTTAAGGTGTGTAGCTTCAAGGGGAAACTTTCTGATGAGAGAATAGATGATCTTAATTATTCAGATATAATAATTACAAGTTATGAAAGCTTAAGGCTTAATCATATAAAAATGGGGAAAATTAATTGGAGTGTAATTGCCTGTGATGAATCTCAAAAGATAAAAAATCCTACTACATTAGTAACGACAGCTATTAAAACTCAAAATGCTAATTTTAAGATAGCATGTAGTGCAACACCAATAGAAAATACTTCAGAAGATCTATGGTGTCTTATGGATTTTGTTAAACCAGGTTTACTAGGAAGTCTTAAAGATTTTAAGAAAGAATTTTCTAAACCAATAACAAATAATCAATCTAAGATAGAAGTTATAGAAGAATTAAATAACAATCTTAAAGGTAAGATAGATCATTTTTATATTAGGAGAGTAAAGGATGTATTAAATTTAGATGGTTCTTTTCCTGAAAAGATAATATGTTACTATAATACTCTGCCTAGTAAGATTCAAGATATAAAATTTCAAGGAATTATAGGTGAGAGTTATGACCCTGGAAAAATTTTAGGAATAATTCAAAAGATGTTAATGATTTCGTCTCATCCAGAAATTGCTAACGGGTCTGATTTAATTTCAACAGATATTAAAAATTTGGAAAAAGAATCTTCTAAAATAAATACTTTGAAGAAAGTATTAGATGAGATAAAAAATAAAGATGAAAAAGTAATAATTTTTACTAAATATAAAAAAATGCAAAAGATAATATCTATTCTTATAAATACTTGGTATAAATTATCTCCAAGTATAATAAATGGAGATGTTAATACTGAAAAAAGAAAGGAAGCTTTAGATAAATTCAAGCAGAATAAAGGATTTGATATAATAGTATTATCTCCAGAAGCAGCAGGAGTAGGATTAAATATTACAGAAGCAAATCATGTTATTCATTATACACGTCACTGGAATCCTGCAAAAGAAGAACAGGCAACAGATAGAGTATATAGGATAGGACAGAAAAAAGATGTTTATGTACATTACCCAATTTTAAGCTATAATAAAAATTATCCAGAAAAAGTAACTTATGATTTGGAAACATGGATAGAAGAGGAGTTAAATAGAAGCTTAGAGATATCTACTCCTGAAGAGAAGCTTAATTATATTATTATGAAAAAGAAAAAGATGTTAAAAGATTTTTTCTTAGCAACACCTTTAGATATAGATGCAAGTGATTTTATAGGAATAATGGAAAAATAATATTTTTTCTTCAAAATATAATAATTAATTATTATTAGTAGTCTAGAAATATCAATTAAGAAGATAATTTATCTTTTTATTTGATATTTTTTATTTTCCCTTTTATCTTGTCTTAGATAAATAACAATTGACTTCTTAAAAATTTAAAGCTAATATTATCTTAAGAAGAATTAAATAAACTCATAGGATAAAAAAATAAAAAAATAAAATCAAAGGGAATTATAAAACTTATTATGGTAAAATAAGAGGTAACAATTTCTGACAGTTTTGGTTAAGTATTATTTTTGTTTCATATATGTAAATTATAAAACTCAAATATATGTGTTATTATATATTTATTACAAACTTATTTTTGGAGGCACACTATGGATATTTCGGTAAGAGATTCTCTAATTATATTATCTACATTATATTTTTTTGGATTCATATCACTTTTAAGTATACCAACTAATAAAAATAACTCTTTCAATAAAAGTTTTCCATATTTTTCTGGATATTTTTTATTGAAAATTTTAGGGATTTTTGGAATATATTTTCGAGAATCATTACCTATTTTTATCAGTTTTGTTGGAGTTAGTTTTATTTTATATCTATCACAAACTTCTTTACTTATTGCAATAAATAAATTTTACAAAACTGATGTACCATCTAAATTTATAATTATATCAACTACACTATATATAAGTATATTTTCAATTTTTTTGTATATTTATCCAAATTTAAAAATTAGGATGATTGCTCTTGTTATTGGTTCGATTTTCAATTTAGGATATATATATTATAGGCATAACACTCAAGTTAAAATACATAAATTAACGAGAGATATTTTTGGTGCTACCATAGTAATAATAATTGCAATTAATATTTTTCGTTTATTGATACTATTATTATCAGTTAATGTCAATAGTCTTTTAGATTATAATTCCCTTTCTTTTATGAATATTTTTGCTGGAATTGTTGGAAATATGGTGGCTTTTGGTATCTTGTCAGTAGTTAATAATCAAAATTTAAATAACCTTATGAAATCTGTAACTATATTTAAAAATAGTATTACAAATGCTCCAGTACCAATTATAATATATGTAGAAGGTGGAACAGTTTTAAATATAAGTAAGAATTTAACAGAACTAACCTCTTATGAAAAATCCGATATTCCAACAATATTTGATTGGACAAAAAAAGCACACAGCAAAAATAAAGATGAGATAATTAATTTTATCAATAACTTATATATATCCAAGGAAAAACAACACTATGGCGAAATTGTGGTTATGACAAAAGATAAGAAAAAACTTATTTGGGATTTTTATTCTGGATATATTGGTGATTTACCAGATGGTAGAGCTGTGGTTATGAGTATTGCTACAGATGTTACAAAGTTTAATATGATAGATAAAAAAAAGAGAGAAAGTGAAAAACAATATGAACTTTTAATATCTCAAATACCTTTGGGGATGATTCATTATAAAATATATCACGATATAAAAAAAGGTTTAATAGATTTTAAAATTATAGGAGTTAATGAGGCATTTGAGAGATTAGTTGGAAAAAGTAGTCCAGATCTCGTAGGTAAAAATTTACAAGATATTTTCTTAAATATGGAACAATATTGGGTTGATATATTTGAGGAGGTTGCACTTTCTGGAAAAACAAGAATATTTGAAAATTATACCAAATCGATAGATTGTTATATAAAAGTTATAGTTTATAAGATAAAAAAAGACCAAATGGTTATTATAGTGGAAAACATAACAGAAGATAAGAAAAAACAAGAAGAGATTCTATATATAAGTTATCATGATTCTTTGACAGACCTTCCAAATAGATTATTATTAAAAGATCTGGCAAAAAAATTAATGAAAGATGCTAATAAAAATAAAACAAATATAGCTTTTCTTTTCTTAGGTCTAGATAGATTTAAAAATATAAATGATGCTCTAGGGCGTTCTATAGGAGATAAACTTTTAAAAGAAGTTTCAAAATATTTGAATAAAATCTTAATTGAAAATGAGGTCTTAGCAAGATTAGGTGGAGATGAATTTACTATACTCATACCATCTTTTGGTTTTATAGATGATTTAAAGGTGAGAGTTGAAAAAATATTAGATAGATTTAAATATCCATTTAGTATAGATGATAAAGAAGTTTTTATAACTGCTAGTATAGGGATAAGTCAATATCCTATTGATGGAATGACCCTTGGTAAGATATTAGAAAATGCAAATACTGCCATGTATTTTTCTAAAAGATCAGGAAGAGATAACTATAAATTCTATACAGAAAATATGAATACTAAAACTATGAAAAATCTTGATCTTGAAAATAGAATGAGAAAAGCTTTGAAAGAGAACGAATTTTTCTTAGAATATCAACCACAAGTAAGTACAAATAAAAAAAAAATCATCTCATGTGAAGCTTTAGTTCGTTGGAGAAGTCCAGAATTTGGTATTGTTTCACCAGGGGATTTTATATGTATAGCAGAAGATAGTGGACTTATCCTTCCTCTAACAAGATGGATCTTGGAAAAAGTTTTTCACGAAGTAAAAAAAGTATCTAAAATAGATCCTAATATATATCTATCTGTTAATATTTCTGGATATCAAATAAAACATGGAAATTTAATAGAGATGATTGAAGAAGTATTAGAAAAAGAAAAGATAGATTTAAAAAATATAGAATTAGAGTTAACTGAATCTATATTGATGGAAGATATTACAAAAAATATAGAAACTATGTCAAGACTAAAAGATTTAAAGCTTAAGTTAGCAATAGATGATTTTGGAACTGGTTATTCATCTTTAAGTTATATTAAAAAATTTCCAATAGATAAATTAAAGATAGATAAATCTTTTGTAGATGGTATTCCAAATAATGAAGAGGATAATATAATTGTTAAAACAATTATTTCTATGGCACATAATTTAGGTTTTAAAGTTACAGCAGAAGGGGTAGAAACAAAGGAACAATTTGATTTCTTAAAAGATTATGAATGTGATGAGATACAAGGATATTATTTTAGTAAACCAGTATCTATAGAAAAAATACAAGAATATTTAAAAGAAGATACATTTAGTTTATTATAAAAAAAAGATGATTCCTATGTTTTATAGGAGTCATCTTTTTTTATTTTTTTATAAATATTTTCAATATATTAGAAAAGTGTGATACTATCGATAGGGAAGTATAATAAAATATAAAAGGGGATAAAAAAATGAACAAGAAAGGAAATGATTCTCAAATTACTAGCACTATCTTAATGATTAGACCAGTAGCTTTTAAATATAATACTGAAACTGCTATTAATAATTATTATCAGACACCACCTAATAAAGTAAAAAATGATTTTATTCAAGAAAATGCTTTGATAGAATTTAATAGTTGTGTGAAAACTCTAAAGGATGTAGGGATAGATGTTATAGTTGTAGAAGATACTTTAGATCCTCCTACACCTGATTCTATATTTCCAAATAATTGGATATCTTTTCATAGTGATGGTAGGATAGTTTTATATCCTATGTTTGCAAATAATAGGAGACTTGAAAGAAGGATGGATATATTAGATCTTCTTAGGAATAAAAATTTTCAGATCAATGAGATCTTAGATTATTCAAAGTTTGAGGAAGAAGAGATCTTTCTCGAAGGAACTGGAAGTATGATCTTAGATAGAACAGCAAAAAAAGTATACTGTGCTCTCTCACCTAGGGCTGATCTTACTCTTTTAAATAAATTTTGTAATGATCTAGGTTATACTCCTATATCATTTACAGCTTATCAATGGTCGGAAAACAAAAGATTACCTATCTATCATACAAATGTTTTGATGGCTATAGGAGAATCATTTGCTATTCTTTGCACTAGCTCTATCGATGATTTAGAAGAAAAAAATAAAGTTATTTCAGAATTAAAGTCTGATGGGAAAGTAATTATAGATATTACAGAAAAACAAGTAAATAATTTTGCTGGAAATGCTCTCCAAGTAAAAAATCTAAGAGGAGATAAATTTCTTATTTTATCTACTACTGCTAAGGCAATATTATCTGAGGAACAAATTAAATCTATAGAAAAATCTTCAAAAATATTAAGTGTTAATGTTGGTACTATTCAAAAATATGGTGGAGGAAGTATCAGATGTATGATGGCAGAAATTTTCCTTCCCATGAATAGAGTATAATTAAATATTTGACAATTTTTTAAATAAAATATACAATAAACAAAATAAAATAATTGTATAACCTTGATAATTTGGTTCAGGGGTCTCTACGGGAAACCTTAATTTCTCATTACAAAAATGAATTGCTATATGAGCATTCATTTTTGTAATGAGATTTTTTTTATCTAGGAAATAAATAATAGTATAGAATAAATAAATATTAAGTTCTATATAGATGGAGGTAACTAAATGGAAGATAGGATAAAACATTTGATTGATGTAGCATCAAAACGAAAAAAAACAGAGATCTTACTTAAGAATTGTAAAATTATTAATGTATTTTCAAATGAGATAATAGAGGGGAATTTAGCTATTGATTCAGGAAAAATAATAGGGATCGGAGATTACCAAGGATTGATTGAAATAGATTTAGAAGGTAAATATTTATCTCCAGGATTAATAGATAGCCATGTTCATATGGAAAGTTCTATGGTTTTGCCTAGTCAATTTGCAAGAGCTGTAGTTCCTCGAGGAACTACAAGTGTAATTACAGATCCCCATGAGATAGCCAATGTTTGTGGTTTAGAAGGTATCAAATTTATGATGGAGTCTACAAAAGATCTTCCCCTTAATGTTTATTATATGCTTCCCTCATGTGTACCTGCAACACCTTTTGAAAATTCAGGAGCAAGGTTAGAAGCAAAAGAATTAAAAACCTTAATCGATAATCCTATGGTATTAGGTCTAGGAGAGATGATGAACTATCCAGGTGTAATTGAGGGAGACAGTAAGGTAATAGATAAATTAAAATTAGTTCAAGATTATAATAAAGTAATAGATGGTCACTCACCAGATATAAAAAATGAAAGATTAAACGCTTATATAATTGGAGGAGTAAAAACAGATCATGAATGTTCCACTGTAGATGAGATGAATGATAGACTCAGAAGGGGGATGTATATCTCCATAAGGGAGGGAAGTGCAGCTAAAAATCTAGAAGTTTTAATAAAGGGTGTTACTCTAGAAAATGAAAGAAGATGTTTATTTTGTACAGATGATCGTCATCCTGAAGATATAATAAAAAGTGGGCATATTGATAACAATATTAGGATGGCTATAAAAAAAGGGATAGATCCAATAATAGCTATTAAGATGGCAACTATCAATGTATGTGAGTGTTATGGAATAAAAAACTTAGGAGCAATCGCTCCTGGATATGATGCAGACTTGGTAGTTATAGATAGTTTAGAAGATTTTAATATATTAGAAGTTATAAAAGATGGAAAGTTTGTTGCAAAAGATGGTAAACCACTCTTTTCAGTAAAAAAAGAAGATACTGAAAAGGTAAGTAATACAATAAATTTTAAAAAGATTTATGAAGAAGATTTAAAAATTAAACTTACAAGTAATCATGTAAATGTAATGAAGTTACTTCCCCATAGTCTTTTAACTAAAAAAGTAATAAGAAAGATAGAAAGAGATGAAAAAGATTATTTTAAATTTAATGGTGAAAAAGATATTTTAAAATTAGTAGTAATTGAAAGGCATAATGCCACAGGTAATATAGGATTTAGTTTGGTAGAAAATTTTAATTTGAAAAAAGGAGCAATAGCTTCAACTGTTTCAAATGACTCCCACAATATCTTAGTCATAGGAGATAATGATCATGATATCTATCTTGCTATAGAAGAAATTAAAAAAATAAAGGGAGGAGTAGTTATAGTTTCTAAAGGAGAGATACTTGAAAAATTAGAACTACCAATTGCAGGGTTGATCTCTGATAAACCCATCGAAGAAGTAAAGGATATCTTAGAAAAAATGCACAAGATTGCCCATGATAGATTAAAAGTAAATAAAGATATAGATCCCTTTATGACCTTAGCATTTTTAGCTTTACCTGTTATTCCAGAGATAAAAATTACAGACAAGGGTTTATTTGATGTTGTTAATTTTAAATTTATAGATATAAGTGTAAATGAGTAAAAAAATTTAAAGAAATTATGGAATTAAAAAAAGATAACTCCTATAGAATATGGAAATCATCTTTTAGTTTTATAAATTATTGTTTTACTATTATTTTATTTCTTTTTCTTGTTTTCCTTGCTCAATTAATTTAAGGGTTCCAGTTGTAGTAGCCACTGCTGTTACCATAGGTGCTATAAATATTCCTACAATGGGGATAAAGAGTAATATTGTAAATAATCCACCATTTATTAGAAAAAAAATAGGGTTTTTACGAATAAGATTAGTTCCTATTTCAAAATCATAACGTTCTAATGTATAGTCTATAAATGAAAATCCAATATAATATGACTGTACAACAAATAATAATATTGGGATCATTGTATTTATAATAGGAATAAAAAACAAGAGTAAGATGATACAAGTCATTACAAATTCCCTGAGAAATGATTTTAGTGTTACTATTATTCCTCTTTTTATAAAATATAAGTTATCTTTAAAACTAAAATTAAATGTTTTTCCTGTAGTAATTGATTCAGTTTTTTCTGATATATAACTTAAAAATGGAGATAGAACTATTAATATAAGTGTTTTATAGATTAAATAATAAATAGCAAAAATTGTTAGATAGATGATAAATTTTAGAATAAACTGAATAAATGAATTTAGATTTCCTCCTAAAAGTTTATTTGCAAATTCTACCAAAGCTCCACCAACAAATCTACTCAAAAAATAAAATAAAATCATAAGGATTATATTGATAATTCCGGGGATAAGATAAAACTTTTTTAGTTTATTTTGACCTATAAATTTAAATGCTTTCATATAGTTGTTAATTGTAAAATTGATCTCTTTTAGCATGATTTACACCTCGTTAAATATATATTTCTTAAAATAATTATACTTTAAATAACCTGTATTTACTAATTTATTTTAAAAATAAAAATTATTTAAGAGAGTATTAAATTATTTTTGCGAGAGCTCTTACTGGGGATCCATCTAGATCTTTTATCTTTAGGGGTGTAATAAAAAACTCAAAATTTTTACCAATTAGTTTTTTTAAATTTTTTAGATTTTCTATAATTATTAGATCTTTTTTGAGTAAGATATGATGGATATCAAAATCTATACTCTCTATGGGATCGATAGGATAGCATCTATTCCTATACCTTTTAAACTAAATTCTATAAGATATTTTGTTGCTTCTATTGTAAGGGTTGGAAATTTATTAAATCATTTGATTCTAAAGGAATTACGACTCCCCTTCCTATAAATTTTTCAATAGGAAAATCACTGAGTGAATTTCCCCCATCTATCATATGAGCAGGAGCATCTATATGAGTTCCTGTATGAGTAGAAATAGTTAATATTTTTTCAGCAAAGCCATCTTTATTTATTGTATTTTTTTGAATAATCTTAGGTGGTTCTGTTCCTGGAAAAATTGGCATCTTTTCATCTATCATATGTGTTAAGTCTACTATTTGCATATTTCCTCCTTGTAAATTTATTTAAAATTTTTTATTATTTTATTTTTAAAAGTTTTTAATGGAAAAGTTATCTGTATAGTGGATCCCTCTCCCTTTCCTAGATGAACTATGACTTCGTTAAAAAATTCTATAGAATCTCCAACTATCTCATATCCATTATCCTCAATATATCTAAAAAGTTTTTCATAACTATCTTCTACTGTATCCCAGGTATCTTTATGTATTATAGAAGCAAACCATCCTCCATCTATCTCTATACTATTTTGATGATCATAGGAAGTTGAAGTAAAAAATCCAAGGGTGTCTATCTCCATTGCATTTCCTGAAATTATATTTTCCTTTGAGACCCTTGCAAAATATTCATTTCCATGTAAATTTAGTTTTTTTCTTATCTCTAATAAATTGGAAAAAGTTTTATCATACTTTAAATAATTAAATGGTTTTTCTAAATCTATAGAGATAGCTTTCATAGGATCAAGATATATTATTTTGGGTTCAATGTCATCTTTTTTCATCATTTTTTTTATCTCAGATATTTTTTTATCTATTATGAGTTTTGATTCAATCATCTTTTTTATTTTTAGATCCATGAGTTCATTCTTTTTTTCTAAATAGTTTAGACTTTCTTCAGGAGAACTACTCTTAGTATACGCTCCTATCTCATTTAGTGAAAATCCTGCTTCCTTCAAGATCAGTATAAATCTTAAATTAGAAAATTGATCTTCATCATAATATCTATATGAAGTTTCACTATCTATAAATCTAGGTTTAAAAAGTCCAATATTATCATAATAGATTAAAGTCTGTCTCGAAATTTTAAAAAAACTAGCGATTTCATTTATTTTATATTTTTTTTTCATAAAACCTCCCAAATAATCTTGACTATATAGTATACTATATAGTCTATAATGTATATAGTAACAAGGAGGAAAATTATGAAAGATTTAAGTCTAGAAAGTGGATGTGTAAGAAAAGTATTTTTTAAATTTGCAATACCTAGTATAGTAGGATTATTAATTGTATCAATGCAAATAATGATAGATGGAATGTTTATAGGAAATGTGGTTGGACCTAGAGGTCTTGCATCGGTTAACTTAGCTATGCCGTATATAAGTATAATTATGAGTGTAACTATGATGATCTCGGCTGGTGGTGCAGTGTTGTCTTCAATCTCTTTGGGAAAAAATAAAAAAGAAAGAGCAGGAGAGATCGCAACTTTTACTTTAGTATCATATCTAATAATAGTTGGGATAATATCTATAGGTAGTTTATTTTTTTTAGATAAGATAATATATTTTTTAGGAGCAAATAAAGGATTATTTCCTTTAGTAAAAGCTTATATGAAACCTTTATTATTACTTTGTATATTTTTAAATATTCCAATTTATACTGAAACATTTGCAAGGGTTGGAGAGAAACCAAACTCTGTTTTTTTAAGTGGTCTTGTATGTTGCCTCAGTAATATAGTATTAGATTATTTATTTATTGTAAAATTTGGATGGGGGATATCTGGAGCTGCCTATGCAACTGCAACTGCAAATCTTTTTGGAGGATTAGCATTGTTAGGTTATTTTTTTAATGGAAGATCTCAAATACAGTTTTCTAAATTTAAAGGAAGCTTTAAATTATTAAAAAAAATATTATATAATGGAAGTTCTGAGATGCTCACAGTTGTATCTACATCTATAGCGGCTTTTTTATTTAATAGAATAATTATGAAAGAGATAGGAGAGATAGGAGTTTCAGCTTTAACAATAGTTTTTTATGTAAACACAATTGTTAATATTTCTCTTTATGGATTAGCTCAGGCACTCCAACCTATAATTTCATATAATTTAGGAGCAAAGAGGATAGAAAAAATATATGACGTATTAAAAATTGCTTTTATAACTGGTGGAAGTATAGGTATCTTATTTTTTATCTTGATGAAATTTTACAGTGCTCCCATAGTAGATATGTTTACTCATAAAAACTTTGAGTTAACTTCTTTGACCAATCAAGCTATAGCATATTTTATATTTGCATATATATTTTCATTTATAAATATAATATCAAGTTCATTTCATACCGCTATTGAAAAGCCTCTAGAATCTGCTAGTATAGCATGTCTTAGATCCCTTATTTTTGTTGGAATATTTCTTTATATCCTCCCATCTATTTTTGGAGCTCGTGGAATATGGATGGCAGTTCCCATGGCAGAATTTACTTGTTTAATAATAAGTATCATTATGATGAGAAGATCTTTTAGAGGAATAGAATATAAGATGAGATTATCTACAATAAATTAAAAAAACTATTACTTCTTTTAAGGGAGTAATAGTTTTTTAATTTAAATAATTATTTTTTTTAAATAATTCCAAAACATCTTGCTATAAATGGAATAAAAAGAGCTGGAAGAAAATTTAAAATTTTTATCTTAGCTATTCCTAAAATATTTATTCCTGTTGCTAAGATAAATATTCCACCTATAAGAGTTAGTTGGTTTAAAACTTCTGGAGTTATTATATCTTGCATTACACTAGCTCCAAGATATATACTTCCTTGCCAAATAAAAAGTATAACTCCTACAAAAGCTATAGATATTCCATAATTAATAGAAAGGATTATAGACGTTATACCATCTAAAACGGCATTTGCATAAAGCATTGTATTGTCTCCTCTAATAGCACTCTCAATAGGTCCTACTATAGAAAGAGCTCCTACACAAAATAATACCATTCCAATAACTATACCTTGTACAGGATTTTTAGTTCCTTCATATTTTTTACTTATGAGGTCTATTTTTTTATCTAAGTTGATCCATTCTCCTAAGATAGCTCCAATAGCTATACTCAGTATAAAGACCATTGGATTATTTATAAGTCCCATCCCCTTAGAGATATTAGATATTCCAATAGCCATGGCTACAAATCCCATCCCTTGTATAGTTCTTTCTTTAAATCTTTCTTCGATCCCTTTATTTAGAAAACTTCCGATAGTTGCTCCAGCTAAAATAGTAGCGGTATTTACTATGGTCCCTAGCATATTTAATCCTCCCATTGAACTTTTTGATATATCATAGAGTATATAGTCTTCACCTAGTAGAGAGTCAATATTATTTTATTTTTATCTCTATCTTTCTAATATATTCTTTTTCTAAAGGTGATATAGATATACTCCTGAGGGCAATCTCATAAAAAAAATCTTCTGTTTCTATATTATTATTTTTTATATATCTTTCTAAAATCTTATAGTATTTGGGAGAATCTTTTCTTTTTCCTTTAAAATATATTGTTAAATACTTTCCTGCAGGTTTTAAAAATATATTTAAAGGATCTTCAAAATTTTTATTGATTAAATAGACTCCCTTATATGTTTTATAGTTTGAATTTTTTTTCATTAAAAGACCAACATTTCCTAATGTCAGTGAATGGGAAAAATCTGTTTTTTTACCTAATTCTCTCACTAAAAGTTCTAAGTCACTCTCTTTATAAAATTCTTTATCTATAATGAAGATCTTTTCTAGATCGATATATTTAATGAGTACTTTTTCAAACTTAGGAATATCTTTTATATTTTCTATATATTTTAGTCGTTCTTCTACACTTTTTTTTGCACAATTTAATTCTGCTATGTTTTTTTCTAATTCTTTTTTTTGTTCTAAAAAAATTGTTTCTAATAGAGTTGAATCTTTATTTTCTGTATATTCTTTTATTTTATCTAAGGGAACTTTTCCATATCTTAAATTTATAATATTATTTAAAAGTTCAAATTGATCTGAATAATAATATCTATATCCTGTATTTTTATCTATGTATTTAGCTTTAAATATACCTTTGTTGTGGTAGTGTCTTAAAGTAGTTATGGGTATATCAAAAAGTTTACTGATCTCTCCTATACTATATTTTATTTTGATCTCCTCCTTTATTTTTTAAGTATAAAATAAGGTGTTTTTTTTATCAATTCAAGTATATCATAAAATATTTTTGTATGATATACTTATTGAAAATATGTTATAGGATAGAGTTGGATTTAATTAAATATGGAGGCAAAACTATGAAAAATGAAATTCTAAAATATTTAAAATTGTTTTTAGGTTTATTTATTTGTTCTTTAGGAGTAATATCTGTAGTTCATAGAGATATAAAGAGTGAAGTTATTTTATTAAAAAAATATATGATTCATAGGTAAAAAAATACTCTCAAAATTATATTGAGAGTATTTTTTTTTTAATCTTTATGATAAACATTTATATTTTGAAATCTACATCTAATATCTTCTAAGTTTGAATATTGATGACCTATATTCGCTCTAAACCTCAGAGCTTCACCTTTTTTTAGAATTATACATTCTTTTTCTATTTGAACATTGAGGCTCCCTTCAATAACAAAAATATATTCCTCTACTTCGTTGGGATGTTTTGGTGAAATATGAATACATCCAGGCTCTAAATCTACATAGAGGATCTCAAAATTATTGTTGTAAGGAAACATTGTATAAATTTTCATATTTTCATCACATTCCATTATAGGTTCTATATCTATAGGGGAAACAAATTGATAATCAAATTGAGGTTCCTTCATAAACTCTGAAAAAGGAACTTTCAGACCTGTGGCAATCTTCCACAAAGTGATTACTGTAGGATTAGATGTTCCCCTTTCAATTTGTCCTAACATAGGTTTACTTACTCCTGTAACAATAGAAGTTTCATCTAGACTTAAATTTTGACTCTTTCTTATGGATCTTAAATTTTTTCCAATTAATAAACTTAGTTCTTTCATAATTAACTTTCTCCTTAAATCTTGTATAATTAAGTATAGCATAAAATATTTTTGTATGCTATACTTGTTAAAAAGAATGTTATATAATACAAAAATATATTTTAAAATAAGAAGGAGTAGTTATGAAAAAAGAAATATTGAAATATCTAAAATTATTTTTAGGTTTTTTTGTCTGTTCGTTAGGGATAATAATAATAATTAAATCTGATTTGGGTTTTTCTCCGTGGGATGTACTTCATCAAGGAATATCCAAAGTTAGTAAATTGACCATAGGTCAAGCTAGTATCTTAGTTGGGTCTGTAGTTATAACTTTAGATTTTTATCTAGGAGAAAGGATAGGTAGTGGAAGTATCTTAAATATTATTTTCATAGGGACCTTTATGGATTTAATCCTTTATTTAGATATAGTTCCTCTAAGTAATGGTGTTTTTGTAGGAATATTTATGATGTTCTTAGGAATATTTATATTAAGTGTAGGATGTTATCTATATATATCTACTGGACTTGGATGTGGACCTAGAGATGCACTTATGGTGGCACTTACTAAAAAAAGTAAATTTCAAGTAGGAACAATTAGAAATTTTATTGAAATTAGTGTTTTAGTGGCTGGATATCTTATGGGAGGATATGCAGGTGTAGGAACAGTTATTACAGCTCTTTTTACAGGAATTTTTATTCAAGGAGTTTTCAAACTATTTAAATTTGATGTTAAATCAGTAATTCATAGAGATATAAAAAGTGAAGCTATTTTATTAAAAGAATATATAGTTAATAGATAGATAAAAAAATTACTCTTAAACTTATGTAGGAGTAATTTTTTTATTGAAAATAAAATTCAAATAAATTAAATAATTATATTTTTTTATAAAAATAAACAAATAGTAAATTTAGATTAAATATTGTACAATATATAGTCAAAATAAAGAGAAAATAAAAAGTAAATAGAAAAGGAGAAAGTATGAAAATGAATATGACAGAGGGAAGTATTGCAAAGTCTCTCTTAAAAATGGCTCTTCCAGTTATGGGAACATCTTTTTTACAGATGGCTTATAATTTAATAGATATGTTTTGGATAGGAAAGATGGGTAGTAATGCTGTAGCTGCTGTAGGAAGTGCAGGATTTTATCTTTGGCTTAGTTTTGCATTTATTAGTATTACTCAGGTAGGAGCTCAAGTTAGAATTGCTCAATCTATTGGTGGAAAAAAATTAAAATTAGCTCAGAGTTATACTGTAAATGCTATTCAATTAAATATAGTTTTAGCTATTCTTTACGGTATTATTATGGTTTTATTCAAAAGTTCTCTCATTGGATTTTTTAGATTAGGAGATCTAGAAGTTATCCAGATGGCAGAAAAATATTTAGTTATCATAGGTTTTGGAATAATATTTAACTTTGCTAATCCAATTTTTACAGCAATTTTTACAGGATATGGTGATACTAAAACACCTTTTTATATGAATGCTATAGGTTTAATAATAAATATGATATTAGATCCAATCCTTATATTTGGAATGTTAGGATTTCCAGTTATGGGAGTTGTAGGAGCTGCTATTGCTACTATAATAGCTCAAGGATCGGTAACATTATCATTTTTAATCTATATCAAAAAATTTAAACCGAGAATTTCATTGGAAGGAATATTTGATCTACCTAAGAAAAAAATTATAAAAGATATTGCTGTTTTAGGAATTCCTGTAGGATTGCAGAGTGGTTTATTTACTGGACTAACTATGATCATAGCTAGAATAATTGCTTTTTGGGGTCCAATGGCAATAGCAGTTCAAAAAGTTGGGTCTCAAGTAGAATCTTTATCTTGGATGACTGCTCTAGGATTTCAAGTTGCTCTTTCTGCTTTTATTGGACAAAATTATGGTGCTGGTCAACCAAAAAGAATATTAAAGGGATACAAGATAGCTATGATTATTATGAGTGTTGTAGGAGTTCTAACAAGTTTACTTTTTTATCTAGGTGCTGAAAAAATATTTAGGATTTTTATTCAAGAGGAGGAGAGTGTTAGAAATGGAGTTGAATATCTAAGAATTCTATCTTATTCTCAACTTTTTATGTGTATTGAAATATTAACTGCTGGAGCTTTCAATGGATTAGGAAAAACTCAACCACCGTTTTATATTACAACTTTTTTTAATATTTTGAGAATTCCTTTGGCATTATTTCTTTCTCAAGAGAGTTTATTAGGACTAAATGGTGTTTGGTGGACAATAACTGTTACAACTTTATTTAAGGGTACTTTTATGGTTGGATGGTTTATTAGGACAACTAAAAATTGGAATTTTTTTACTGATAAAAAAATAAAAATAGATAGATAAAAAATAAAAACAGATTCTATGAATATTTCTATCATAGAATCTGTTTTTTATTTTTAAATCTTTTTATCTATTTTCAAATACTGGTCTAAATCTTTTAAATACTTCTTTAACAGAGATTATATCTTTTATCTTCCATACATCTTTACCAGCAAAGAAAACACCAGATTCTAAATCACCATTATGACCTGCAACTAATTTGTCATTTACACAAAATGTATGAGTACATTTTTTTAAACATTGAGTACATCTTGTGGGTCTTTCTTGAGTGCCAGCTATGAGTCTATCAACAAATGGACTTATTATAGCATTTGCAGGTAGCCCTGCACAGGAAGCAATTTCTACAACTTCACCTTTTTGTGTATTTACATACATCTCTTTAAATTCATCTCCAACTTCACACTCATCAGTAGCTATAAATCTTGTACCCATCTGTACACCAACAGCTCCTAAGTCTAACATCCTTTTAGCATCTTCAGGCTCTATTACTCCACCGGCTCCAAAAACAGGAATTTTTACTGCATCAACAATATCTTTTACTATATCCCAAGAATCTAGATCAGTTCCAAGATGTCCACCGGCATTTCCACCTTCTACAACAATTGCAGTGGCTCCTAATCTTTCAGATAGTTTAGCACCTTTAACAGAAGATACAATTGGAAAGATTGGTACATTTCTTTCCTTTCCAATTTTAAATACACCTTTAGAAAATCCAGCACCACAGACAATTAATTCTGCACCGGCATCGATAGATGCATTTACTGCTTCTTCAAAATTGCTAACAGCAACCATTACATTTACTCCAATAGCTCCGGCTTTTTCTCCCATATATTCTTTTGCTTTTATAATTTCACTTTTTAACTCTTCTATTCCAATAGCCGAACCAGCGATTAGACCTATTCCGCCTTCTCTTGCTACAGCTCCTGCTAATCTTGACATAGACGCTCTAATTGCCATACCGCCTTGTATAATTGGTACTTCTATTTCTAAATTACCTATTTTCATAATAAATCCTCCTAAAAAATTGCTTACTATATAATAACACTTGTTATTATATATTGCAATGTTTTCTAAAAATATATTTAAAAATACAAATTTTATAGAGATACCAAGGAGTAAAAGGATATTTTCTTTATATAGATTTGACATTTTTTTTGCCTAGAGTGTTATTTTAATCTTTAACTAATTTTAAATTTTCTATATTTTCACTGGGAGATTTATGTAAAGTAATAATATCTTCCGAAGTAACCACTCCTATTGGTATATATTCCCTTACATATAGATATTTAACATGATCTGCTCTACTAAAACTTATGGCATATTTAACTTCTTGTGTAGACTGAATCCCTGCTATAGAGTTAGAATCAAATATATACATGGTGAATTCTCGACTCAGACAGCCTTGACTTTTCATTGTACAATTAAAAGTTTGTTTAAAACTTCCCCATTTAATACCATATTCAAATGTATTTGGAAGTTCTAAAATATTATGAGAGCTTTCATTTCTATAAATTTCTATAATTTTTTTGTCTAATTTAAATTTAACAGTATATTTTTTTCCTATCTCAAGAGATCTTTTGGCAGCTGTTCTAAAAAAATCTCCAATTTCATTTTTTACCCTTAACATATCTCTAGATTCAGCTTGTTTTTTTATGGATAAACTTCCAACATTTATTAAAACTCCTATGATAGCGATCACTATCAACATTTCTATTAGTGTAAATCCTTTTTTTTCATATTTTCACCTCTGACTATTATAATTAAAATGTTATTTTTTATTTACTATTTTATTATTAATTTCCTTTAATAAAAAAAGAAAATCTTTATTTTAAAATTCTAAAATATAAATTTTCTTTGTATATATTACTATTTTTTATCTATAATATTATATTATTCTCTATTGTTCTTTAATAATATTCCAGTAAGTTGTATTACTTACACTTCTTGAATCACTTGTTATTTTTTCTCTTTTTACTTCACTTATAGGAACATATTCTTTAACATGTAAAAATTTGACATGTGTATCTGTTGTTGTAAATCTTATGGCATATTTCGCTATCCAATCATTTTGAGTTTCTGAATTAGCTTTAAAAACATATAGAGTAAAACCACCACTCATATTTCCGTTAGTTGTGAGAGTCTTAGTAATATCTTGGCTGACTGAAGATGCAGAAATTTTTTCATATTCAAATATATTAGGTAACTCTAAAGTATCGGTAATTTCCCCATTTCTAGAAATTGTTATCTCTTTTCCAGTTAGATCAAAATGAATGGAATATTTTTTTCCTGTTTCGAGAGATCTCTTAGCTGCTACTCTAAAAAAATCTCCAAATTCATTTTGTATTTTTAACATAGCTCTAGATTCAGCTTGTTTTTTTATAGAAACTCCTCCGACACTTACCAAGATACCTATAAGAGCTACGACTATTAATAGTTCTATGATTGTAAATCCTTTACTTTTCATATTTTTCCTCCTAGTAAAAAGTTTGAACTTTTATCCTCTATTTCAATTTTACCATTTTTTTTCTTTAACTTAAAAAAAAATGGAGAAATTCTCCATTTTTAATTTATTTCAAATTTTTTTATACCAATTCTTTTGCTATATCCATTGCTTTATCATAGTCAGGATGATTTGTAACTTCTTGTACATACTCTACATATTTTACAATTCCATCTTTACCTATAACTATAATTCCTCTAGATAAAAGTCTTAACTCGTCTAAAATAAATCCATATTTCATTCCAAAATCTAAACCTTTATGATCAGAAAGTGTGATTGCTGTATCTATACCTTTATTTGCACAAAATTTACCTAAGGCAAATGGTAGATCAGCTGAAATAGTAATTACATTGATATCTCCATGTTCATATGCTTCAGTATTAAATCTGATTGTTTGTAGTTCACATACAGGTGTATCTACTGAGGGTACAACTGAGATTATAACTACTTTCCCCTTAAGTTCTTCTAAACTAAATGGTGATAAATCTGTTTTCAAAGCTGTAAAATTTGGTGCAACTGCTCCTACTTTAATTTCGTTCCCCACTAATGTTAATGGATTTCCTCCAAATGTTATATTGTTAATCAATCTAAACACCTCCATAATTATTGTATAATAAACTTTACAATAATTTTTATCAAAAGTCAATTTTTTAGAATTATTTTATTTTTGTAATCATTATAATTAGCTATATATTTCTACTTCTTCTAAATCAGGATTGAATTTATTACCAGCTGATATAAGTCTATTTATATCTAGCTTAGATAAAAATTTTCCATACTCACTGTCGTGTACTATAAAAAATATTTCTTTTTTTATAT
>DDQV01000170.1:38976-39149 GCA_002342785.1 Fusobacteriaceae bacterium UBA2433
TAAATATCTCTTTTAATTTTTCATTTTCACACTCTATTTGGAAATCATCTAAATTTATATGCAATTTTTTTACTATCTCAAATTCATTTATAAAAGGTTCAAATATTTCCATGAATTCATAGATAGTTTTATTATCTTTTAAGTCATCAGATAAGTAACCACTTGCCCATTTA
>DDQV01000171.1:0-33653 GCA_002342785.1 Fusobacteriaceae bacterium UBA2433
CGCGAAACATCAGTTAATTACAGGAAAATGCAAGATATATTTGTATAACATATATTAATATATATTATATAGTGATTAAAGTACAAAATATAAATTTAAATTAAAAGTGAGGTAAAGGATGCAAGGATTGATTTTATTATTAGGATTTGTTATAGGAAGTTTTTTAAATGTTTGTATTTATAGAATACCCAAGGGAGAGAGTATAGTATTCCCTTCTTCGCATTGTCCATTGTGTGGACATATTATCAGATGGTATGAAAATATACCAGTGTTTTCTTATATTTTTATTTTAAAAGGAAAGTGTAGTGGTTGCAAAGAACATATTTCTATGCAATATCCTATTGTAGAATTTGTAACAGGAATTTTATTTTATATATTTTTTTTAAAATTCGGATTAGGAATATTAGGAATAAAATATTTGTTTTTTATTTGTTTCCTGGTTGTAGGTGTATGGGTTGATTTTAATTACTATTATATCCCAGATAGAATTAGCTTGTCTATATTTGTAATAGGAATTATAAGTTCTTTTTTTTCTATTGGTTTTGAAAGAAGTGTTATAGGAGCTGGAATTTTTGCATTATTTTATATAATTTTATATGGCTTTGGAGAAAGTTTTGGTTATGAAATTATGGGATTTGGAGATGTAAAATTAGCTATGGGTATAGGAGCAATGGTAGGATATTTTAGTTTATATCAAGTATTTATGTTTTTAAATATTGCATTTATATTAGGAGCAATAATTGGTGTAGGATTGATTCTTTTAAAAAGAAAAACTAGGAAAGATATAATACCCTTTGGACCATATATAGCAATAGCAGGGCTAGTAATTGGATATTTTAGTTAAGATTGACTGATGGAGGTGAAATGATGAAAGAAAGAAAGAAAGGATATAGTTTAATAGAAGCTTTAGTAGCCTTAGGAATATTGCTTTTAGGGATAGTACCAGTAGTTACAATAGCAACTCAGGCTATATTATTTCATCATAGAGCTTCTGAAGCTGAAGAAGCAGCAAGAATTAGCCAAACTATGATAGATTATATAAAATCTAGAGGATATAATGAATTAAATGTACTGCCAAAAACAGAATATAGATTGAAATTGATGTCTAATGGAGCGTTTACCATTGATACATCTTTAAATGATTTTGGAAAAGATATAGTTATCAAGGAAGAAGATAGAATTTCTAATGATTTGATTTTGTTAAACTCTAAAGGAATAAATCTTAATCGAGTTAGTTTTTATGTTGTAATGGATAAAGTAAAGGGTAATTTGATGGATTATAATGAAAATAATGATAGTTATAGAGATCCTATTACAGGGACTACTACAAGCAGTGTATATAGTAAAGATCTTATCTATGGAAAAATTATTTTTGAATATGGAAAAAATAAGATGAAAACAACGTTTATAATAACTCCTATTGAGAATTGGAAGTGATGAGATGAAAAAAAGAGGATTTAGTTTACTAGAAATAATAGTTGTAACAGCTATAATGGGAATAGTTATGCTTATATTTTCTCCTATGATAAATGCATTTATAGGAGCTCAAGATAGAATTTCTAATCAATCTAAAGTAGACAGTAGATTAAATGAAGTAGTAGAATTTATCAAAAGAGATGTAAGAAATGCTAGAAGTATCGGAGAATCAGATGATGAAGAACTAGAAGGGGAAGCAGTAAAAATATATAATGATGATATAGCTATTAGTAATGGGATAGGAAATAAAATAATTATTTATACTACAGATTCAGAAGGATATTTTAAATATATTCAATATATATTAGAGGGTGAAGAGTTAAAGTTAAGATCAAGTGATACTTTTGAAGGATTATCAGAAACGAGTAATAAATCAGTTATAATATTAAGTAATGTAGAAAAATGTGAATTTAAATATGAAGATAAGATATTACTTTTTTATTTTAAAATAAATATACCTGAAAAATTAAAAGGAAAAGTAAGGAACGAAGTTAGAGATGTGGCAATTACAAGGATAAATTTAGAATGATTTAATATTATTTTCAGATTATAAGGAGGGGAAATTATGCAAAAAAAAGGTTCAGCTTTGATTTTGTCTATATTGATGCTATCATTTTTTATGACAATAACCCTGACCATGTATTATATAGCGAGAAATAGAAATAAAAGATCTTTATATAAGATACAAGGAGTGAGAATAGGTAGTGGGTTAGATAGTGGATCTGCAATAGCTCACTATGAACTTTATTTAGCGGATAAATATGTGAGTCAGGGTTATCTTTATGAACAAGAAGATTATAGTGGAGATAATGAAAATTATGAAGATTATAAAGATTATCCTATTCCTACAATTACAGATACAGTAAGATATACAACAGAAATAACTAAAGATGGAGTTATAAAATTAGCTCCTAAAGGCGGAGAACATTATACAGGAATAGTTTTAAATAATTATAATGAATATTTTGGAACATTTTGGGATGCAACAACAGGAAAATCTATTCAAGTAAGTAGTGGATCGACTATAACGGATGACGAAATATTGAAACAACCTTGGATAGCAGAAGATAAAGTTATAAAGAATAAAATAGTGAGTCGTGCTTGGTTAAATAATGATGGAGAAAAAATAATTAGATTATGGACAACAGAAGGTGCAATAAGTATTGGAGGATACAGAATTACTGATATAAGTGGACTAGATAAAGAAGGAAATGCCTTGGTTATACCAATAGATGGAACAATGTTAAAGCCTACAGTATCTACTATAATAGACTTAACTTACAAGAAAATAGTATCTATCTCTTCTTCTACAATAGGGATGGAAAATTATAAAATAACTTATGTAGAAGAAGTAAAGGTGACACCTAGTGGAAGTAGTATAATAATTGATAGTGATGAGTTGAAAAGTATGACAGTAGAAAAATTAAAATAAAGGAGGGATTTATGTTTAAGTTTAAAGTTGATGGAGCTTTAGATATAGGTAGTACTGGAATAAAATTAGTACTTTATAAAAATAAAAAAATAGATAAAATTGAGATTGTTAATTATTCAAACATAACTGAAGAAAAAATAATAGCTCTAGAAGAATCTTTAGAGATACTAGGAAAAAAAATAAATTTAAAAGGAAAGAATTTAATAGTAACTATAACAGCTTCTAAATTTCATGTGAAAACATTGGAATATAATAATGAAGATGAAGAGGTGAATTTAGAAACTAAAATAGAAGAAGATCTTGAAGATATAATTTTAGGTTATACAAAAGATGAATTTATTACCCAAATAGAGCCCGTTTATGAAAATGATTTAAATAAAAAATTGTTAGTAGTAACTATTCCTATAGAGGAAATTGAAATGATTTTAGGAATTCTAAATCATTTTAAAATAAGAGTTTTAAAAATAATTCCAGATTTTATTGCTCTAAATAGTTTAATAGACTTATTGGATCAAAAATCAGGAAAAGAAACAGTTGAAAATATAATGATTGTTGATATAGGAGGCGAAACTAGTAAAATATTTATGAGTACGTTGGGAGTTTTAAATATGCTTAGGATAGTAGGCATAGGTGGAAATGACTTTACTGAAATAATAAGAGAACATGAAATGTTAGACTATGAAGGTGCTGAACTAGAAAAACAAAATTTAGAATTAGGTAATGATGAGAATAGAATATATAAAACACAGAGTGAGGAATCAATGTTTCAAGATTTGACATCAGTAGTCAATGAATTGACTACTCAAATAGAAGATTCTTTAGAATATTTTAATTCTAACTTAGGCGAAGGGGAAATAAGTAAAATTATTTTAACTGGAGGTGGAGCTCTTATTAAGGGGTTTAAAACTTATTTTGATGATTCATTTGATATACCTTGTGAAGAGATAAATTTAGATTCATTAAATTTAGAATATAAAAATATGGAGGACAAGGAATTATTATCAAATTTTAGAATGATGACCCTTGTAGGAGCCTTAATAAAAGAGGTGGTATAAATGAATCAAATCAATTTTTTAACAAAAGAATATAAAGATAAATTAGAAAGAGAAGAACAGATTAGAAAATCTTTTGGGATTTTTATAATTGTATTTTTAGTTCTTTATTTAGTATCTTTTGGTATTGGAAGGATAGAAAATTCTGTTCAAAAAAAAATTAATATAGAAAATATGGCAATAGTTGAAAATAATAAAAGAATAAAACAATTGACTTTGGATTCTAAAAAAGAAACTAATCTAGGTGTAAGAATAGAAATTATAGAGGATATTTTTTCACAAAAGAACTTAAGGGTATCAGAGATATTTCGATCACTAGAAGAAAATATTCCTGAAAATGTGTGGATTCAAAGTTTAGTTTATGAAGAGAAAGAAGTAAGAATAAAAGGGTTTTCTTTTAAAAATAATGAATCTAAAAGTTCAGAGGAAAATGCTTACTATTTCGAAGAAAAGATGTTAGATAGTAAAATATATAAAAGTGTTACTCTAAATTATTTGAAAAAATCAAGTAAATATGGAGAAAAGATAAGTGAATTTGAATATGTATTAGTATTGAAATAATACTTTTATATAATTAGGGGTTGAGCACTATGAATCTATTTGGGAAAGAAATAAATATTGATATAGATAAGAAACAGGCAAAATTATTAATAAATATAGGAACTGTTTTAGGGATAGTTATTCTTATTTTTTTCTTGGTAATATCACCTATAGGAAGAATATTTGATAAAAAAACAGAGTTATTAAAGGTTGAAAAAGAAAAAATGTCGACTGAACAAAATCTAAAATTATTTGAAAAAAGATATGAGCGAATAAAATTAGAAAGGGAAAATCAAAAAAATAGATTAGAAAAATTGCTAGAAGAATTTAGGCAACATAGCTTTAAGGATGAAGCTAGATTGAAACAAATGATACAAGATATATTAGACCATTTAAATATAGAATTAATAGAGGTTGGAAAAACAGAAACTATGGAAATTGAAGGTAATAAGGAATATAAAAAAAGATTGTTACCTTATAAAATAAAAGGAAATGGAAGGGATATAGCCTTATTTTTTTATTTTTTAGAAAATTCTAAAGCTCTGCTGACATTAAAAAAGAGTCGGTTAGAAGTGGCAGTGGCAAACTTTAGTAAAGGAGATGAAAAAACTGGTCTGATAGAAGTTAAATTTAAGTTAGGATATTATAATATTACCACTGAAAATATAGGAGGTAATGATGAAAACTAAAATATTATTTATATTATTGATAGGATTATTATTTATCTCTTGTGGAAAAAAAGAAGAAGTAAAAGAGATAAAAATACCTGTAAAAAAAGAAGTGGTAGAAGTAAAAAATATAGTTACACCTCCTGCAATAGAAATTATAGAAGAAGTTAATCCATTATCTAAATATATCTCTGATAAAGTCTACAATGAGGGAGTAAAAATTTTTTATGGAGATAAAAGTAGTATGTTTGAAGAAGATTTGGATGTTTTTTCTGGAAATCAAGAGGACTATAAAACATATATTGAGGCAAAATTTAAATTAACAATGTTAATAACACAAAATGGAATAAATTCTGCAATAGTTTATTATTTAGAAAATGGTTCTAAAAAGAGAGCTATGGTAGAAGGATTTAAAACAATTGAAATAGAAAAAAAAGGATATGATATTAAAGTTTTCAAAGATAGGGTAGAAATAAAAGAGGGAAAAACTGGTAAAATAGTTCCTCTATATCTAAGGGAAAGGTGATGAGATGAGAAAGTACATTTTTATTTTGCTTATAATTTTTACTGTAGGATCTACAACATTTGGAGCCCCTACAAAAAAGTTATCTCAATTAAAATTTGAGGAAGATACTGATTTTAACGGAACAAGATTATCTGATGCTTTGGCATTAATGTCAAAGGTAACTAAAGTAACTATAGTAGCTGATTCAGAAGTTAAAGATGTAATTATAGATTTGTATATAAATAAAGGACAATCTTTAAGAGAAGTATTGGATATTATAGAGGTAACCAATAATTTAGAAGAAATATATATAGATAAAATAGTTATGTTAACTAAAACAGGTAAAGGTTCTACGACTTTAATAGGGAAAATAGTAGGAGAGAGCGATCAAGGTTTAGCTGATACAAGGGTAACTTTAGTTGATAGTGAATATAAAACTATAAAAACAGAGGCAGGAGGAATATTTATTTATGACAATATCAGACCTGGTATTTATATAATAAAATTAGAAAAAGATGGGTACGCTACATCTAGTGAAGTAGTTGATATTAAGCAAAATAAAACAACAAATATAAATATAATTTTGGATAAAAAAAATAAAGAGGGATTAGTGGTAGTAAAAGAAGAAGAAGGACTCAGAGAAAAAAACTTAGGAAGTAGTAAAAATAATGAAGGAACAGAAATTGTTACAGAAAGAATAGAACTAAAACATGCATATGCTGAAGATATAAAGGGAATGATTGAATCTATTTCAGGAGGAAACCTCAAAGTAAGTGCATTTTCAAAATTACATATGTTAGTATTAAAAGGCGACAAAACTGATATAGGTATAGCTAAAAAATTAATAGAAGATATGGATCGTCCTGTAAAACAAGTAAGGATAACAGCACAGGTGTTAGATACAACTGATAATTTATTTGAAGATTTAGGATTTGATTGGTTATTTTCTAATACAGATAGTAGTATAAGTAGTAATTCTGTAGATACGGATGGAGTAAGTACAGAAGGTACAACTTCAAGTTTTTCTAGCAGTACAGGAGCTGGTGTTTTAAGCTTCTTAGATTTATTTAATGATGCAGATAATTTAATAAATCTTTCAATAAATATTTTACAACAAACAGAAGAACTCAATGTTTCTTCAGTGCCATCGGTTGTTGTTGTAAACGGAGAAGAGGCTGAATTTAATGTTACAGAAGAAGTAATTGTAGGAACAGAAACAGATACAGATGATGATGGAAATGAAACAGAAACACCAATTTGGGAAGAAGCCGGAACACTTTTTAGTGTAACACCTACTATAAGAGAAGGTGGAGATGATCCTGATACAATAATACTTGAAATTTCATCTGAAGTAAGTGATTTTAAATTAACTTCCGGATATGATGGAGACTCAGGAGCAAAACTTGCAAGTACCATAACAACAAAAGTACAAGTTCAAGATGGAGAAGTACTTTTTATCGGTGGATTAAAGAAGACAACAGTAAAAGAAACTATATATAAAGTGCCTATTTTAGGTGATATTCCTGTATTACAAACTCTCTTTAGAAGTACATCAACTACAAATGATGTTAGACAAATATATATTCAGATAACTGCTGAAATAGTTGACCAAGAAAATAGTAATAAAGAAATAGACTTAAATTCATTTAGAAAAAATCCAGCGACTACAGGAAAATTAAAAAGGATCTATCCTGATTTTGAAAAACCGGAAGAAGAAGGAATAAGTCTTTAAAACAATATCAATTATTTTAAATAAAAATAAAAAAACACCTTTCATAATTTTATGAAAGGCTTTTTTATTTTTTTAAAAGATTAATAATTTTCTCTTGGTTTATACCTCTGCATTCGAAATATGTCAAATAAGAAGGACGTAAAAATACTGTTATTATTGAAGTATAGAGCTGACTTTTAAAAAGTTGTCACAGTGGGATAAAAAATATTTAAAAGGGAAATTTTATCCTATTATGAGCTTTTTTAGAGTATAAATAGAGGTAGAATCACAATAATTCTATTCCTTTTTTTGTACAATCTTCAATCATATAAGCAGGCCATGAAGATGATTGAACTTCTCCAATGTGAGCTTTCTCTAAGAAATACATACAAATTCTAGATTGACCTATTCCTCCACCAACAGTAAAAGGTAGTTTTCCTTCAAGAAGAGATTTATGGAAATCAAGATCTTTTTTCCACATAGTATCTGTTTTTTCAAGTTGATCTAAGAGAGCTTTTTTATCTACTCTAATTCCCATAGAAGACAATTCTAAAGATTTATTTAAAATAGAATTCCAAAATAATATATCGCCATTTAATGACCAATCATCATAATCTGGAGCACGACCGTCATGACGTTCACCAGAAGGAAGTTTATCTCCTATTCCAATAATAAATACAGCACCATATTTTTTAGTTATAGCATGTTCTCTTTCTTTAGGAGTAAGATCAGGATATGTTTTTTCTAATTCAATAGCTGTTACATAGTGTATTTTTTCAGGTAAAGTGTTAGTAAGTACTGGATATTCTCTCTTTATGTAGCTTTCAGTTTTTTTGAATGCTTTATAAATTCTATCAACTATGTCCTTAAGTTTTGTGATATTTCTTTCCTCTTCTAAAATTATTTTCTCCCAATCCCATTGATCAACATATAAAGAATGAATTTCAGAAAGATCTTCATGTTTTCTAATTGCATTCATATCAGCATATAAACCTGTATGAGGTTGAAAACCATATCTGTATAAAGCCATTCTTTTCCATTTAGCTAACGAATGAACAATTTCTAATCGATCTTCATATTCAGTAGAAAAAGAAACTGCTTTTTCAATTCCGTTTAGATCATCGTTTAATCCTGATGTACCTCTGAGAAATAAAGGAGCTGAAACCCTTGTTAAGTTAAGTTCGTAAGATAAAGAATCTTGAAAATAATCTTTTAGTTTTTTTATTGCAATTTCTGTTTCTAGTAGTGATAATTTACTTTTATACTTTTCTGTTGTTTTCATGTTAGTCCTCCTGAGTTTATTTATTTAAGATTATTAAAGTGGAAATATAAAAAAATTAAAAAAACCATCAAGGCAATTTTGCCTTGATGGTTTCCTTTATAGTTTCATAGAGGGATTCTAGGCATTTGCATCTTGTTATCACAAAATGGATTTGCCTAAAGATAATCAGATATTATCTATACACAAATCCCCTCATATTATTATTATTATTAGAAAACATAATTAATTTAAACATAATTTTACTCCTTTAAAATCTATTAAAAAAATTATAAACTATTTTTTTCGTTATGTCAATAAAAAAAATATATGGTGCTAAAAAATTAGTACTATGTCAAAATCATATTTTCCAATATCCTTTAATATAATGGAAAATTGTTTTTAATAACATATTATGGTATACTTTATAAGTTAAATACTAGATTTTTAAAGGGGATATCTTTATAAAAATAAAGAAAAAATATAAAAGAATAATAGATATTATAAAAAAATAAAGTTGTAGGAAGGGATGAATAAATGTTTAAAAAATTAGAAGAAGTGGCAAAAAAATATGATGAATTAAATGTGTTACTAGCAACTCCAGAGGTAGCTACTGATCACAAAAGAATGATTGAGTATAATAAAATTATAAATGATATGGAAGAAATTGTATTGAAATATAGGGAATATAAGGGTTATTGTGATGAATTAGAATTTATTAAAGAGAACTTAAAAGATGAAAAAGATAATGAGATGAAAGAAATGATGTTAGAAGAAAAAGATGAGATCGAGGAAAAATTACCTGAAATGGAAGAAGATATGAAAATTTTATTACTTCCAAAGGATCCTAATGATGATAAAAACGTAATAGTAGAAATAAGAGGTGGAGCAGGTGGAGATGAGGCTGCTCTGTTTGCAGGAGATATTTTTAGAATGTATAGCAGATATGCTGAGAGAAGAAAATGGAAAATTGAAATAATGGATAAAAATGAAATTGGAGTTGGAGGATTAAAAGAAATTATCTTTTTAATTAAGGGTCAGGGAGCATATTCTAGATTAAAATTTGAATCAGGAGTGCATAGAGTACAAAGAGTTCCTGCTACAGAAGCATCTGGAAGAATTCATACTTCTACAATTACAGTAGCAATTTTACCTGAAATAGATGATGTAACACAAGTTGATATTAAAACAGGAGACCTAAAAATTGATACTTATAGATCAGGGGGATCTGGAGGTCAGCATGTTAATACTACAGATTCAGCAGTAAGAATTACTCATATGCCTACTGGAACTGTCGTTCAATGTCAAGACGGTAGATCACAATTAAAAAATAGAGAACAAGCTATGAAATTATTAGCTGCTAAACTATTTGAATCGGAAGTTGAAAAACAAAGGTCTCAAGTAGAAGGAAATAGAAAATTACAAGTTGGAACAGGAGCAAGATCTGAAAAAATAAGAACATATAATTTTCCTCAAGGAAGAGTAACTGATCATAGGATTAAGCTTACAGTACATAGATTAGATTATATATTAGATGGAGATATAGATGAAATAATCGATGGATTGATTACATTTGATCAAGCAGAGCAATTACAAAACATGGTGAACTAATGAAAAATTTACTTGATATTTTGAGATGGAGCGAGGAGTATTTAAAAAAATACTCCTTTTCTAAACCTAGATTAGAAGCAGAAAAAATAATATCTTATGTATTATCAATAGATAGAATATTACTTTATGCAGAATATGATAGACCTCTTGTAAATAACGAAAGAACAAAAATTAAAAAATATATATTACAAATGATAAAGAACAAAATAGGATTTGACGAACTTTTAAAAGAGCAAAAATTAAAAGATAATAAAATAATTGAATGTAGAGATGACAATGAGATAGAAGGAAATTATAGGAAAGAGTTTTTAGAACTTTTAACTAAGAGTATAGTATATTTGAAAAAAAATGGATCTAGGGAAGCAAAGTTAGATGTAGAATATATATTTAGTAATATTTTAAAAGTTTCGAGGATGGAGATGACTCTGAATTTTAAAAGAAAAATTACAGAAGAAGAAAAAAAAATAATTCGAGAGATGTTAGTAGAAGTTGGGAAAAAAAAGAGACCTTTGCAATATGTTTTAGGATTCGAAGAATTTTATGGATATAAATTTTATGTAGACGAATCAGTTCTTATACCAAGGCCTGAGACTGAATTATTGGTAGAAAAATGTATAAAATTAATGAATAAAATAGAAAATCCTAAGATATTAGATATTGGTAGCGGTAGTGGAGCTATATCTATAAGTTTAGGAAAAGAGCTTCCTAAATCCATGGTTTTGGGAGTGGATATAAGTGAAAAAGCTTTAAAAATAGCTAGTAAAAATAAAGTAGAAAATAATTCTGCTAATGTAAAATTTATAAGATCTGATATATTTAAGAATATAGAATATAAGAAATTTAATCTTATAGTTTCAAACCCACCTTATATTCCTCATTATGAATATGAAGTGTTAGAAGAAAAAGTATTAAGATATGAACCTAAATTAGCTTTAACTGCTCCTAACAATGGTTTATATTTTTATGAAGAGATTTCTAAAACTGCTCCTAATTATTTAATTAAAAATGGATATTTAGCTTTTGAAATTGGTTATAATCAAGGAGAAGCTGTAAAAAAAATAATGGAAAAAAATAATTTTTTGGATATAAAAATCTATTATGATTATGCAGAACACGAGAGGATAGTAATTGGTAAGCTTAATAATTAATTATTATTTGTAAGGTAAAATTTTTTGCAAATTTAATTATTTATTATTAAGTCGGCTTATAGCCGTCAAGGGGGAATATTATGGGTGAAATAAGGTTTGACGATTTGGAAGATGTTAAGCGTTTTATAAGAGAGATATTTTATGGTAAAGATAAGAAAAAAAATGAATCTTCAGGAGAAAATAGTTCTGGTAGAGGAAATAAGACTTCTAAAAATCATATAAAAGGTGGATTAAGTGGGTTAATAATATTATTATTTCTTATTTTTCTTGGAACTGGAATTTATCAAGTTGGGCCAGATGAGGAAGCAGTGCTTCTTAGATTTGGACAATACTCTAAAACTGTAGGACCTGGAATGCACTGGTATTTTCCTAGTCCAATTGGAAAAAGATATGTTGTAAAAACAACAAAAGTATATAGGGTAGAGATAGGATTTGAAACTATAGCAGCAGGACCACCTGCAAGATATCGAAATATTCCAGAAGAATCACTTATGTTTACAGGAGATGAAAATATGATTGACGTTGATTTTAGTGTTCAATATAAAATCAGCAATTTAAAAGATTATATATTTAATGTAAAAGATCAATATGAAACTATAAAAAGTGCATCGGAATCAGCTCTTAGACAAGTTGTAGGAAGCAAAGGAATAGAAGAAACTTTAACGATTGGAAAAGAGAGAATCCAAGAAGAAACTCGTGAAAAATTAAAAGAAATATTAGATAGTTATGGAGTTGGAATATTAATAATAGGACTTCAACTTCAAGATGTAGGACCACCAGAGGAAGTTATGCAAGCCTTTAAAGAAGTTGCTAATGCTCGTGAAGATAGATCTAGATTTATAAATGAAGCTAATGGTTATAGAAACGATATTATTCCAAACGCTCGTGGACAAGCATCTCAAATGATAAATAGAGCTGAGGCTTATAAGGAAAAAAGGGTTAAAGAATCTCAAGGAGATATAGCAAAATTTATAAAATTAAATGAAAAATATTCCTTAGGTAAAGAGGTTACAAAAACAAGAATGTATTTGGAAACTATGGAAAAAACAATGCCAGGTGTTGAAAAAATAATAGTGGATCCTAAATTAAAAGGAAGTATTATTAACTTAATTGGAGGAGGTGTAGAGGCTAATGAAAAAATTAATAATTAGTATTTTAGTGGTTATTGTAATAGTATCAACTACATCTTTATTTCAAGTTTCAGAAGTTGAAAATGCCGTTGTAATTAGATTAGGAAAACCTCAAAGAGTAGTAACAGAACCTGGATTATATACAAAGATTCCATTTATTGATGATGTTAGAATTTTTGATAAAAGATTATTAAATTATGATGCAGCACCTAAAGGTATTATAATTAAAGAAAAGAAAAGTATAGTAATAGATAACTATGCTAGATGGAGAATTACTGATCCTTTATTATTTTTACAAAGTGTACAAAATTTAGCTGGAGCTCAAGCTAGATTAGACGATATAGTATATTCTGAACTTCGAAGGGAGATGGGAAAATATACTTTGTCTGAAATAATTTCTTCTAAAAGAGATGTCATTATGAAAAATGTAACTGATGAGAGTAGAGAAAAAGCTAAATCTTCAGGTATAGAAATAGTGGATGTAAGGATAAAAAGAGTAGAGTTACCAAAAGAAAATGAAGAAAATATCTATAAAAGAATGGAAGCAGAAAGAAATCAACAAGCTAAAAAATATAGAGCTGAAGGAAGGGAAAAATCTTTAGAGATAACTTCTCAAGCTGATCAAGAAAAAACTATAATATTAGCAGAAGCTTATAGAAAATCTGAAGAATTAAAAGGTGAAGGAGACGCAAAAGCTCTTGAAATATACGCCGATGCATATAATAGAGATCCTGAATTTTATAAATTTATGAAAACTTTAGAAGCTTACGAGACAATTATGGATAAAAAAACTAAGATAATATTATCTACAGATTCAGAATTATGGAAGATGTTACAAACAAAATAAGAAAGAGGTACAGAAATTGAAAACTAAAAAAAATGATGGAGAAAAAAAAATATTATTGTCAGATTATGATTATTATTTACCTAAAGAATTGATCGGGCAAACTCCTACAATGCCACGTGATCACTCTAGGTTACTGGTAGTAAATAAAACTAAAAAAGAGATAGAACATAAAAGTTTTTTTAATATCTTAGAATATTTAAATAAAGGAGATGTCCTCGTTCGAAATTCTACTAAAGTAATTCCTGCAAGACTTATAGGAAAAAAAGAGAGTGGAGCGGTAATGGAAGTCTTTTTACTTAAAAGATTGGAATTAAATAGATGGGAATGTTTAGTAAGACGGGCAAAAAAATTAAAATTAGATCAAACAATAATATTTGGTGATGGAGAATTAAAAGCTACTTTAAAGGAAGTAAAAGAAGATGGTAATAGAATATTAGAATTTATTTTTGATGGAGTTTTTGAAGAGATTATTGATGAATTAGGACAGATGCCATTACCACCATATATCACAGAAAAATTAGAAGATGGAGATAGATATCAAACTGTTTATGCTGAGAAAGGTGAATCTGTAGCAGCACCAACTGCTGGATTACATTTTACTGACGAATTATTTGAAAAAATAGTTAAAAAAGGTGTAGAAGTTGTAGATGTATATTTAGAAGTGGGACTAGGAACATTTAGACCTGTTCAAACTGAAAATGTATTGGAGCATAAGATGCATTCTGAAACTTTTGAAGTACCAGAAAAGACCGCCGAAGTTGTGAATAGAGCTAAAGCAGAGGGTAGAAGAATAATTGCAGTGGGAACTACATCTATAAGGACACTAGAATCAGCCACTGATAGTTGTGGTAAATTAGTTGCAACTTCTGGAAATACTGAGATATTTATCTATCCAGGATATGATTTTAAAATAGTAGATGCATTAATTACAAATTTTCATCTTCCGAAATCAACTTTGCTTATGTTAGTATCAGCACTATCGGAAAAAGATTTTATGTTTAGTGTTTACGAAAATGCAGTAAAAGAAAAATATAAATTTTTTAGTTTTGGAGATGCAATGTTTATATATTAAATAGAAAGAGGTAAAAATATGAGAATAATATCGGGAAGTGCTAAAGGTAAAAATATAAAATGTAGAGATGGATTTGATACTAGACCAACTACAGATAGGGTAAAAGAATCATTATTTTCAATGATTGCTCCTTATATAGATGGAGCTAAGATCTTAGATTTATTTAGTGGTACTGGAAATATAGCTCTAGAGGCTATAAGTCGGGGAGCTTCAAGAGCTATAATGATAGAAAAAGAAAAAGATGCACTTAGAGTGATTATAGAAAATGTAAATAGTTTAGGATTTGAAGATCAGTGTAGAGCTTATAAAAATGAAACTTTAAGAGCTCTAACAATCTTAGGTAAAAAAAATGAAAAGTTTGATATTATATTTTTAGATCCGCCATATAAAGATAATGTTTGTAGTAAAGTAATAAACAAAATATCTGAGACTGGAATCTTATCTGAAAAGGGATTAATAATAGCTGAACATCATATATTAGAAGATATGGATCTAACTATATCTGAATTTAAAAAAGTAGATGAAAGAAGATATGGAAAAAAAGAATTAAGTTTTTATACAAGATAAAAATTTATATTGTAACCTGTAGAGTAGACACTAAAAAGAGTGGCTAGTCTACAGGTTTTTTTTATCTTTAAAAATAAAGATTATAAAATTTAAATGAATAAAAAATAATTCAAATGATTATTAGAATATAGAGGATTAAATAAAATTAAATATGTTAAAAATTTAAGCATATATTAGAGTATATTATTGTATAATATATATGAAGACATAAAATTAGGAGTGCTTATATATGAAATTTTTAATAACTAGGAATTTTTTTAAAAATATACCTAAAGAAAAGATAGAACAAGTTAAAGATAGAATACAATATTTTTATGAAGAAATATTGGAAAATAAAAAAAAGATATTTAATATACCCAAAGGATTTTGGGTGAAAAAGCTTAGAGAAAATTTATATGAATTTAGAGTTAATAGTGGCGATAGAATATTGTTTGAATTTAAAGATATTAAACGAATTGGATATGGAGAAAAAGTTTTAGTATTATTGTTATTCTCAACACATGATCTAGCTGTGAAAAATGGAATACGTCAAAATAAAAATAAAAGCTTAAACACTGAAAATTTAATGATAGAAAAAGATATCGATAATTTAGACAAAAGTATAGATGAAGATTTAGATCTTGTATATAATAAGATAAATTCAAAAATAGTATATGAAATTACTTCTGATAAAAATCTTTTAGAATTTATTCAAAATGAAGATGAGTATACATATTATTATTTAAATGATGAACAATATGAAATTTTAAATAGTGAATTTCCATTACTTTTAAAAGGGAGTGCTGGAAGTGGTAAGACTACAGTAGCTATAAGAAAAACTATGGAATTAGAAGAACGAGAAAATTTAAAGATAGGATATATAACTTTTACTAAATCTTTAAAAGAAAAAGCTTATGAAATGTATGAGAAATTTAGAAATTTAGATAATAAAAAAATGGTTGAATTTTATTCTTTGGACGAGCTATATGAAAAGCAATTGAGAGAAAAGCCTACAGGATTGAAAATATTTGAAAAGTTTATTTATGAGCACAATCCAAAAATCCCAAAAGATATAGAAATATTAGAATTATATCAAGAAATAAGAGGGACAATTAAAGGGAGTATGGGGTCTAAAGGTATAGGTAACTGGGATAGAAATCTAGAAGAAGAACTTATACCTGAGGAAGATTATTTAGCATTAAATAAAAAATATACTGTGTATAGTAAGGAGATAAGAAAGGAAATATACAAAATTGCTCTTGTATATCAAAATTGGCTTACTGAAAAAAATTATTTAGATGAAAATGACTTGGCACGAAGAATTATTTTGAGAAATAAAAAAATATTTGACTGTATAATTTGTGATGAAGTACAAGATTTAACTGAAATTGAGATATATATGTTAAAAAAAATAGTGAAAAATGGTGATAATTTGATGTTATCTGGAGATATTCATCAAATAATAAATCCAACTTATTTTAGTTTTTCTAGGGTCAAATCATTATTTTATAAAGATATGTATGTTGAGAAACAATTGAAAAAAAATTATAGGAGTCAAAAAAAAATAGTTGATTTGGCTAACAAATTAAGTGATTTAAGAGGTAAGTATATCGGGAAATTAGGAGAAGATTATAAAGAGGCTTCTATATTAGAGGGAGAAGACGTATATATTTATAAAAAAGATGAGAACTTTTTAAAAAAATTAGAAGAAAATACAACTATTATATTAGTTCCAACGATACAAATTAAAGAATTAATGAGACGTGAATTGCCAAAAATAGCAAATAAGATATTGACGGTACAAGATGTAAAGGGGTTAGAATTTGATTCTGTTATACTATATAACTTTGGGACAGTATTAAAAAAATATTGGGAAATTATTTTTTCCAAGGAAGCAAAAAAAAATCAACTATATAGATATTATTTTAATCTTTTATATGTTGGATTAACCCGTGCTAAAAAAAGACTACTTTTTATGGAAGAAGATAAAAATATTTGTTTACTAAATAAATTAAAAGATTATTTGGTGCCTTTGACAATAGAAGGGGAAAGAGATTTCACTTTAAAAAGTGGAGAATTAGATTTTTTAAAGGAAGGAAAAGAGTTTTTGAATCAAGAATTATTTGAAGAGGCGATTGCTGCATTTGAAAAAGCAGGAGCAAAAGAATACATAAAAAAAGCAAAAGATGAACTATCAGCAAATAAATTTTTTAATGAATATGGTGAAGCAAAAACAATAGAATATATAGTGAATAACAATGATTCATTATCTCAATATTTAGAAAATTACATAGTGATAGATAAGATAGGTGATTATGCATTTGAAAAAAAATATTATGAGAAAGCAAAAGAATATTATGAAAAAAGTGAAAACTATGAAAAACTTTCTAGGATATTTGAAATGGATGGAGAATTAGAAAAAAGTTTAGAATATGCTTTAGAATCAAATGTAATATCTGTAATAAAAGATATTACAGAGAAAATAAAAAAGAATGATAGAGCTTTAGAAGTAGCTAACGAAGTAAGAGTATTATCAGATAAGAAAATTGATGCTAAGAAACTTTCTCTAATTAAGTTTAAAGATTTAGATAAGAAATATATAATGAGAAAGGAGAAAAAAAATATAGGAGATATTTTAATAATATTAAAAGGAAGGTTTAAATCTGACAACGAAGAACTAAAAAAACAAGATATAAAATCTCCTACTAAATTATTGATCAAACTTCATTATATAGATGGAGGTAAAAATGGAATCAATTATCTATTAGAAAACTACTATAAAGAATTAAATATAAAAATTATTGTTTCTATTTTAGATAATGGAAATATTATTGAAAAATATATATCTAAAAGTAAAAAGAAACCTAATTTAGATGAGTTATTATTATTGGCTTGTAAAAACAAAAAAATAAATAATACGAAAAAAATTCTCAAATTAGGTGGAGATATAGAAGTAAGATCAAAGGATGGTTTAACATTACTTATTATAGCAATAAAAAATAAAGATTTAGAAATGGTAAAATTATTAGTAAATAGTGGTGCTAAGTTAGGAGAACTTTTAGATAAAAAAAATAATTTAAAAATTACACCCTTAATTTACTCTATTATGGAAGATGAGGTTGATATTTTTAAATATTTAATAGATAATGGAGCTAATGTTGAGTTATTAAATCCCATTTATTATGGAATAATTTATAAAAATAAACCTATGATAAAAATTTTATTAGATAAAAAAATAAAATTAGATATAGAGACAGAAGGAACAACACCACTTTTATTGGCTACCTCGTTGAAAGATTTAGATATAATGAAGATGTTAATAGAAGCTGGTGCAAGTTTAAATTATAGTGCTCTAGGATCTACACCTATAATGGAAATAATACAAAATAATTATTTAGAAGGAATGAAATTATTTCTAGATAAAGGTTATAATCTAAATAATACAAATTTTTTAGAAATATCATCAAAAGATAATATTGAACTTTCTAAATTAGTTTTAGAAAATAATTTAGGGTGTGATTATTTTGAAAAAATAGAAAAAAAAATATCCCTTATAAAAAATAATGAAGATAGGTGTAAAGGAATAGAGTCGCTAAAAATAATAGAAGGGAAATATGATTTTGAAAAATATAAAAAAATTATAAAAAAGGAGGAATAAAAAATGGCAAAAACAAATACTTTCGAGGGAAATATAAGTGAAATAGACGAGATAATATTAAAATTAGAAGATGGGCTAGGTCTTGATGAATCGATGAAAGAATATGAAAAAGCAATGAATTTACTTGCAAAATCTGGAACTATATTAGAAAAAGCTCAAGGAAAAATAAAAAAAGTAATGGAAAAGAATGGTCAAAAAGTAATGGAAGATTTTGAATAGGAGGAGATTATGAAAGAATACTTAAATGAAAAAAGGATTCTTGTAGATTTAGTTATTAAAGAGTATTTAGATGAATTGAGATATCCAGAAGTTATAGCTGAAGGAATGAAGTATTCGGTGTTAAATGGAGGAAAGAGGTTAAGACCAATTTTGCTTTTAATGACACTTGATTTATTAGGAATTCAAGAAAAAAAAGGATTACCTATGAGTGTAGCTATAGAGTTAATTCATTCTTATTCTTTAGTCCATGATGATTTGCCAGCTTTAGATAATGATGATTATCGACGAGGTAAATTTTCAACACATAAAAAATTTGGAGAGCCAGAAGCTATATTAATAGGAGATGCACTTTTAACTCATGCCTTTAATTTGATAACTAGAGAAAATTTAGAGCCATCTAAAATAGTAGAATTAATTAAATTAACATCTGATTATGCAGGATTGAATGGTATGATTGGTGGGCAAATGGTGGATATAGAATCTGAAAAAAAAGAGATTGATCTTCCTACATTACAATATATTCATACTCATAAAACTGGAAAATTATTGATGTTACCTGTTGAATGTGCTTGTATAATTGCAGGTGAAGAATTAGAAAAAAAGGAAGTTTTAAAAAAATATGCAGAATTAATTGGATTAGCTTTTCAAATAAAAGATGATATCTTAGATATTGAAGGGACCTTTGAGGAAATAGGGAAACCAATAGGAAGTGATAAAGAACTATTAAAATCTACTTATCCTTCAATTTTTGGAATGGAAAGAACTAAAGAAATTTTATACGAAAAAATAGAAGAAGCTAAAAAAATAATGTTTAATACTTTTGGAGATAATGCAAGATGGCATATAAAATTAGCCGATTATATAGGAAATAGAAAAAAATAGAGATAGAGATCACAAATTGTGATCTCTATTTTTATTTAATGTATTATATCGTTTATTTAAGTGTATAAAAATGATATAAAAAATCTATTGCAGTTCATTTGTTGCGATTATTGGATTGTAGAAGAAGTGAAAAATTTATTTAAAATTTTGTGATTATTTTCTTGACGTAAAATGAAAAATATGTGAAAATACAACTATCTAATATTCATTTAGGTGAAAAAAATAAATATAAACAGTAGAATGTCTAAATTTAAGGAGGTGAAAATTTAATGAGTATGAAAAAATTCAAGTTTATTTTAAAAATGGCTGTAGGAGCTCCTTCTAAACCAAGGGTAGAAGTAGGTGAAGAAGTAAAAAGAGGACAGTGCATCGCTGAACCAATATCTTTAGGATGTAAAATACATTCCAGTATAAATGGCGTAGTGAAAAAAGTAACCGATTCTTATATAGAAATTCAACAGATGGAAGAAAATCTTAAAGATTATCTGAAAATAAAAGAATGTGAAAATATTTCTGAGTATGCATATGAAGCAGGAATAGTAGGGTCAGGAGGAGCAGGATTTCCTAGTCACATTAAATTATCTACAAAACTGAATGGAGGTTATGTATTAGCTAATGCGGCTGAGTGTGAACCAATATTATCTCATAATGTAGAATTAATGGAGCAAAATCCAGAGATTTTAGTAAAAGGTGTTAAATATGCCATGGAATCTACTGGGGCTAGTAAGGGCTATATTGCTATAAAACCTCATCATCGAAAAGCTGCAATGGCTCTTGGTAAAGTTTTAAAAAACTATGAAAACATAGAAATAAAATGGTTACCAAATATGTATCCTGCTGGAGATGAAAGAGTAATTGTTAGAGAAGTTTTAGGAGTAGAGTTACAACCAGGAGAATTACCATCTAAAGCAGATGCTGTAGTATTTAATGTAGAAACATTAAAGAACTTAGTATTAGCAATTGAAGATAGAAAGCCTGTTATTGATAAAGATCTTACAGTAGGAGGAAGGATAGTAAATGCCGAAAAAGGTAAAGTATTCTTAGATGTTCCAATTGGAGCTTCTGTAAAAGAATATATTGAAAAAAGTGGTGGCTATATATTTCCTCATGGAGAGATAGTTGCTGGAGGACCATTTACAGGAAAAGCTATAACGGAGGATTCACCAATAACTAAAACTACAGGTGGAATACTAGTAGCAATGCCATTTCCAAATGATAAAAGAAAAGTTGGAATAATCGCTTGTGAATGTGGAGCTGATGAAAAAAGATTAACTGAAATAGCTCACGGTATGGGTGGAGAAGTAATAGCAGAAACTAGATGTAAAAGAATGGTGGAAGTAAATGGAAGATATAGATGCGATAAGCCGGGAATTTGTCCAGGTCAAGCTGAAAAAGTGTTATTTTTAAAAAGACAAGGTGCAGAGGTAATAATAACGGGAACTTGCGAAGACTGAACGAATACAGTGATGACTGTAGCTCCTAGGTTAGGAGTACCTGTATACCATAGTACTGATCACGTATTACGTGGTGCAAGACACAAAATTTATAGAAGCAAGAAAAAATAAATATATTTATTTACGAAGTTAACTTTTATGTTAATAAAACTTTAAAAGAAAATCAGGAGGAAAAAATGTCAATTACTGTAGAAACTGCAAAAGAGCATGAAATGGATCACGCTGTAAGTTGTTGTAGATTTGAGGCCGGAACAATAATAGAGCCTTCAAACTTAGAGGACCCAGCAATATTTTTCGACTTAGAAGATTCAGGATTATTAAAATTTGATGAAAATGCATTAACAATTGGTGAAGTTTTAGGAGCAAAATTAACTAAAACTGTAGACGCATTAACACCATTAACGGCTGATATGTTAGAGGGACTTAATGTAAAAACTGAAGAGACAAAAGAAGAGGAAAAAGAAGTAACAGAAGAAGTTGAAGCACCTTCTGTAAGTACTCCAACTCCAATGACAACATCATTTAATGGTGGAATGTTAAAAATTCATATAGGTGAAGGAAAAGATATTAATTTAGAAATTCCAATGTTTGGAGCTCAAGGATCAGCAGCACCAGTAGCACCAACATCAATTGCACCAGTAGCATCATCAGCTAAAATTGTAGAAGTTCAAGAAACAACTACTGATATAAAAGAATTACCAGAAAAAAAAGTAAGGACTTTAATTAAAAAACACTTTAAGATTGATAAAGTAGTATTAGGAGAAGAAACTAAGATAGAAGGGACAACACTTACAGTAAGAAAAGGCGTAGAATTAGAAGCTGTAGAATCTCAAGAGTTAGTAACCGCTATGACTTTAGAAATTATTACTCCAGCAGAATATGATACTTACAGTGAGACTATTATGGATGTTCAACCAATAGCTACTAAAGAAGCAGATTGTTTCTTAGGAACAGGAGCTACTAGAGTAATTGATGGAGTTATCATGATGGTAACTGGTGTAGATGAAAATGGAGTACAAATAGGAGAATTCGGGTCATCTGAAGGAATTTTATCTGAAAACATAATGTGGAATAGACCTGGATCACCTGATAAAGGAGATATTTTCATTAAAACTACAGTTACAATTAAAGCTGGAACAAATATGGAAAGACCAGGACCATTAGCAGCTCATACAGCAAGTGATTTTATTACTCAAGAGATCAGAAATGTATTAAAGAAAATGGATGAAACTTTAGTAGTAGAAACTGAAGAATTAGTTCAATTCAGAAGACCTGGAAAAAGAAAAGTAGTGGTAATTAAAGAAATCATGGGACAAGGTGCAATGCATGATAATGTTATTTTACCAACTGAACCAGCAGGAATTATGGGCGGAAAACCAAATGTTGACTTAGGAAACTTACCAATCGTAATGTCTCCATTAGAAGTATTAGATGGAGGAGTTCATGCATTAACTTGTATCGGACCAGCATCAAAAGAATGTACTAGACATTATTATAGAGAACCATTAGTAATAGAAGCAATGAATGACCCTGAAATAGATCTATGTGCAGTTATATTTGTTGGAAGTCCACAAGTAAACGCAGAAAAATTCTATGTATCAGAAAGATTAGGAATGACAGTAGAAGCTCTAGATGTAGAGGGAGCTATTGTAACAACTGAAGGATTTGGAAATAACCATATTGATTTCGCAAGTCATATTGAGCAAGTAGGAATGAGAGGAGTAAAAGTAGTAGGAATGTCATTTTCAGCAGTTCAAGGTGCGTTAGTTGTAGGAAATAAATATATGGAACTTATGGTAGATAATAACAAATCAGAAGAGGGAGTAGAGAATGAAGTGCTTGCTTGTAATACATTATGTAAAGAAGATGCTTTAAGAGCTCTTGGAATGTTAAAGTCAGCTATGGATGGTTCAGATGTTAAAGGTGCTGAGAGAAAATGGAACCCTAACGTTAAAGAATTAAATTTAGAAGCTATAGAATCTAATATGGGTTCAAAAATAGAAAGAGTTTTAAATGAAACTTCTATTCCTATGAGTGAAAAAAGAACAGAAAAATTAAAAACTAAATAAGACTAAATTATGAAATATGGAGTTGAATTATGAAATATGGAGATAGATTAGTAAAGATGCAAGGAATCATAGTGCATATTTCAGATGGATCTGTAGCTATGGATCTAAAGGGCAGATTAGGACATTTGAGTGTTCCTATGAGAATGTTAATAACTGATTATGAGTTAAAAATAGGTCAAGAAGTAGAGTTTAACATTAGTTTTCCAGAAGTAATATCTGGAGAAGTAAATGAAAAATATGTAAGTAATATAAAGAAAAATAATAGAGGAGGAAAATAGAATGGCAATAAAAGGTATGCAATCAGAAATATTTGTACCAATAACTCCCAAGTCTATTTGGACGCCAGTAACTAAACCTTTAAACGAAATGAAAATTGGTTTAGCAACTGCTGCAGGAGTACATTTAAAAACACAAACAAGATTTAATTTTGCTGGAGATTTCACTTATAGATTTATTCCGGGAGATGCACCTACATCTGATATGATGGTATCTCATGGTGGATATGATAATGGTGATGTTAACAAAGACATCAACTGTATGTTTCCAGTAGATCCATTAAATGAACTAGCATCTGAAGGATATATAAAAGGTGTAGCAGAGTTTCATGCTGGATTTATGGGTGGAGGTGGAAACCAAGAGAAATTTAAAAATGAAACTGGTCCTGCCATCGCAGCAAAATTTAAAGAAGAAGGCGTAGACGCTGTAGTATTAACAGCTGGCTGAGGGACTTGTCACCGTTCTGCTGTACTAGTACAGAGAGCGATTGAGGAATCGGGGATTCCTACAATAATTATAGCAGCATTACCACCAGTAGTAAGACAATCAGGAACACCAAGAGCAGTAGCACCAAACGTACCAATGGGAGCAAATGCAGGAGAACCTAATAACCATAAGATGCAAATGGATATCTTAAAAGCAACATTAACAGAATTGGTAGAAATTCAAACACCTGGTAAGATAGTACCATTACCATTTGAATATATCGCAAAGGTATAATTTGAATTTTTAGGAGATTATATATGAAGAGCTTAAAAAAAAGAAAATTACAAATAAAAGCTTTTCACATAGAGGAAGTGGTTTTTTCGAAAACCACTTCAATCTCTAATTCTATTTTATCTTTAGGGAATGAATTTAGAACTTCAGAGATAAAATTTGGATTAGAATATGTGAAGGAATTAAAAGTTGAACTAATAAAACCACATGAAAAAAATAAGATTGTTAATTCTATTATGGATTTTATTCCTATCTCAACTAAGGTATTAGGGAACATAGGTGAAGGAATAACCCACACATTAACAGGGGTAAGTGTTATGGTAACGGGTGTAGATGAAGATGGAATTCAGGTTTCAGAATTTGGATCTTCAGAAGGAATATTATTGGATCAAGTAGTATTTGGAAGAGCTGGAACTCCAAAAGATACTGATATAATTATTCATTTTGACTTAACTCTAGTATCAGGTGGAGCTAAAACAAGGGAAGGTATAAATCAATGTTATGAAATATGTGATAACCTTGTTCAAGAAATAAGAAAAGAATTAAAAGACTTAAATGGTAGAAATTCTACAGAGATATGTGAATTTTTTGACGTAATAAAACCAGGAGCTCAAAAAGTAGTTATACTAAAGCAGGTCGCAGGACAAGGTGCAATGTATGATACAAGACTTTTTTCTAGAGAACCATCTGGTTTTTCAGGGGGAAAATCTATAATTGAATTATACAATATGCCGGTATTATTGACTCCAAACGAGTATAGAGATGGAGCTATAAAAGCTATGCATTAGGAGGAATTATTATGGGGATTGGACCTTCAACAAAAGAAACAACACTACATCATTTTAGAGATCCTTTATTAGATGTAGTTTCTAATGATCAAGATATTGATTTGTTGGGGATAATATTAGTAGGAACTCCACAGTTAAATGAGGAGAAAAATTTTGTAGGGAAAAGAGCTGCTAATTTAATTGAAGCTATGAGAGCTGATGGAGTCATTTTTTCGTTAGATGGATGGGGAAATAGTCATGTTGACTATGAAAATACCATGCGAGAAATAGGAGAACGTGAAATACCAATAGTTGGAATTAGTTTTATAGGAACACAGGCAGAATTTGTGGTAAAAAATAAATATATGGATACTATAGTCGATATAAATAAAAGTGAAAGTGGAACTGAAACAGAAGTTGTTGGAGAAAACAACATGACTTACTTAGATGCAAAAAAAGCTTTAGCAATGTTGAAGCTGAAAATAAGAAGGGGGCAAAATAATGAAAATTAATAAACAGATAATAGCTGTCGATTCACATACAATGGGAGAACCTACTAGAATAATCATCAGTGGAGTACCAAAAATCCCTGGAAAAACAATGGCAGAAAAGAAAAGTTATTTAGAAAAAAATATGGATAATGTAAGAACTTTAGCTATGCTTGAACCTAGAGGGCATAATGATATGTTTGGTTCAATTATAGTTACTCCTACAATAGAAGAAGCTGATTTAGGAATAATCTTCATGGACGGTGGAGGTTACTTAAATATGTGTGGTCATGGAACTATTGGTGCTATGACAGTTGCAGTTGAAATGGGAATGGTAGAAGTTACTGAACCATATACAAATATCACATTAGAAGCTCCTGCAGGATTGGTAAGAGGTAGAGTTAGAGTCGAAGACGGTAAAGCTTTAGAAGTTTCATTTACAAATGTGCCAGCATTTTTACATAAAGAAGGGGTTAAGATAGATGTAGAAGGAATTGGGACTTTAACAGTAGATGTTTCATTTGGAGGAAGCTTTTTCGCCATATTGGAAGCTACTCAATTAGGGTTAGATATCTGCACAGCTAACGCAGATAAACTTTGTGAATTAGGAATGAAAATATTAAAAGCTGCTAATGAACAAATTACAGTAAAACATCCTGAGTTAGATCATATTAAAACAATTGATTTAGTAGAAATTTATGGCCCTGCAAAGAGTGAAGATGCTACACTTCAAAATGTAGTAATATTTGGAGATGGTCAAGTAGATAGATCTCCTTGTGGAACAGGAACGTGTGCCAAAATGGCTACCTTATTCACTAAAGGGAAGTTAGCAAAAGGAGAAAAATTTGTTTATGAAAGTATAATTCAGACTAAGTTTATCGGTGAAATACTTGACACGTGCGAAAAAGATGGAGTGAAATACGTAACTCCACAGATCACGGCTAGTGCATATATTACAGGAGTAAATCATTTATATGTGGATCCTACTGATCCATTGAAATATGGTTTTTCATTGAAATAAAATACTAATTAATAAAAAAATCCATTGAAATGTGGATTTTGACTAAAATAAGAAATTAGGGAGGAATAAAAATGGTACAAATATTACTAGGGATATTAGCAGTTATGGGAATTTGGTATTTGATTGTTTTTGCAAAAGATTACAAAGAGTTTAAAACTAATAATGCTGGGGAAGATGAGGGAAGTACATTAGCACATGCTGGTATAGGTTTAGGAATAAATTTCTTTGATACTTTAGGTATTGGTGGATTTGCACCAATGACAGCACTTTTTAAACAATTTAATTTAGTACATGATAGAATTTTACCAGGAACTTTAAATACAGCGATGACTATTCCTGTAATGGCTGAAGCTTTTATATTTATAAAAAAAGTTGAAGTTGAACCAATAACATTAATTTCTATGTTAGTGGCAGCAACTTTAGGGGCAGTATTAGGAGCAGGTTTTGTAGCTAAATTAGATGAGAAAAAAGTTCAGCTTTACATGGGTTCAGCATTGATAGTAGTTGTATTGATAATGGTTGCTCAACAACTTGGATTAATTCAAGGTGGAGGAGAAGCAGTAGGATTAATGGGAATTAAATTAGTTATAGCAGTAGTAGGGAACTTTATATTAGGGGCTTTAATGACTTTAGGAATAGGTTTATATGCACCTTGTATGGCTTTAGTATATGCTCTAGGTTTAAGTCCTTTAGTAGCATTTCCAGTTATGATGGGTTCTTGTGCATATCTTATGCCAGCAGCAAGTGTTAAATTTATTAAAGCAGGAGCTTATAACAGAAAAGCAACTTTAATGAATATTATATTTGGTGTTATAGGAGTAGTAATTGCTGCTTATTTAGTAACTGGATTATCTATTGCGATGTTAACAAAAGTAGTTATAGCAGTGGTATTGTATACAGCTATTAAATTATTAAGAGATTCTAAAAAGAAGACTCCAGCAACAGTTTAAAAAAAAAGAAAAAAAGTTAGAATACATAATAACTGAATTTAACCTTCCTAATAATAGATGAATAATCTATTTATTTAGGGAGGTTTACTTTTTTATTTTTAACTTTTTAACAAAAGTTCAATTATTAATCTTTTTTAGATTAATAATTGAACTTTTATTACTTTTTTATTGACTTTTTATATAGAAAAGGGTTATATTAAAATGTAAAAATTTTTAATGTATTTTTAGGGAGGAAACATGTCAATAAAAGTAGCGATAAATGGTTTTGGAAGAATTGGAAGGTTAGCATTAAGAGTAATGGAAGATAATCCTGAATTTGAAGTAGTAGCAATAAATAGTATGAGTGGTTCAGAAACTGCGGCTTATTTATTAAAGTATGATACTGCTCAAGGAAGATTTAAAGAAGATTTAATAAAGTATACAAAGGATAGGATAATAATAGATGGCAGAGAAGTAAAAGTTTTTACAGAAAAAGAAGCAATAAATTTACCTTGGAAAGATTTAGAAATAGATGTAGTTTTAGAATGTAGTGGATTTTATACTTCTAAAGAAAAATCCCAAGCTCATATAGATGCTGGAGCAAAAAAAGTAGTTATATCAGCACCAGCTTCTGGAGAAATAAAAACAATTGTATATAATGTTAATGATGATATTTTAGATGGAAGTGAAACAATAGTATCAGGAGCATCTTGTACAACGAATTGTTTGGCTCCCGTTGTAAAAATTTTAGATGATAAATTTGGAGTAATAAGAGGATATATGACTACAGTTCATGCTTTTACAAATGACCAAAATACTTTAGATGGATCACATAAAAAAGGAATTAACTCAAGAAGAGGAAGAACTGCTGCAGGGAATATGGTTCCAACAACAACAGGAGCGGCAAAAGCTTTAGGAAAAGTGATTCCCCATCTAGATGGAAAATTAGGAGGAGCTGCTATAAGAGTGCCTACTGTAACTGGTTCTTGTGTAGATCTTATGGTTAGATTGAAAACTAAAGTTAAAGTAGAAGATATTAATAAGGCTATGAAAGAAGCATCTAATGAAACATTAGGTTATACAGAGGACCCTATTGTTTCTTCTGACTGTATAGGTATGCATTATGGATCTTTATTTGATTCGCAATGTACAACAGTTATGACAGTAGATGGACATCAAATAATAAAAGTATTGGCTTGGTATGATAATGAGATGTCATATACTGCTCAATTAGTTAGAACTTGTAAAAAAGTCTCAAGTATATAAAAAATAAAAACCTTCTAACTATATTCTTATTATAGATAGAAGGTTTTTATTATATAAAATATTATGGTATACCTATATTAAGAGGTGATTTATATGAAAAAAATAGTTTTAGCAGGGGGATGCTTCTGGGGTGTAGAAGCTTACTTTAAAAGAGTAAAAGGAATACTGGCAACTAGATCAGGCTATTCCAATGGAAAAAGTGAGAAAATTACTTATGAAGAGGTTTGTACGGGTAAAACAGGACATGTAGAAGCTTGTTATCTAGAATATGATGAAAAAATACTTTCATTGAGAATGATATTAAATCATTTATTTAGAATTATAGATCCAACGTCACTAAATAAGCAAGGGGGAGATATAGGAACTCAGTATAGGACTGGAATATATTATATAGAAATGGAAGATAAAAAAATTATTGAGTTATATGTAGAAGATCAGAAAAAAAGTTATTCTAAACCTATAGTTGTAGAAGTAAAAAAGTTAGATAAATTTTATGATGCAGAGGAATTCCATCAGGGGTATTTAGAAAAAAATCCAAGTGGATATTGTCACATAAATTTTTTACTTTTAAAAGATGAAGAGAGACAAGAACCGTTAAAAAATAAACTTACTTTTGAGGATAAAAGTTAATAGTATTGTATTTTATTTTCATTATTAATAATCAAGAAAAATTAGAGTAAAGAAAAATTTTATATCAAAAAAAGATGATTTCTGTATTTTACAGGAATCATCTTTTAAATTCTTAGACATTGTCTAAGAATTTAATTTTAATGTTTTCTATTTTTTTATTTATGATTTTTTCCATCTTCAGTTAATTTAAATCCATCGTCAGTTTTTTCAATAAGTCTATTTTTTAATAATCCACCAATAGCTCTTTTAAAAGCTTTTTTGCTCAGACCAAACTCTCTTTTAATATCTTCAGGAGAACTTTTATCACTGATAGTTAATTTTTTATGATAGTTAGTTTGAATATTTTTTAAGATCATAGAGGAATCTTTGTCCATCTGTAGATGAGCTAATAATCTAGGGCTAAGATCAACTTTTCCGTCTTCTCTAGTTCTAATTACGCGAGCTTCTATTTCATCTCCAACTTTATAGTTGCTAAAAAATTCATTATTAGGAATAAGACCATAGTATCTATCTTCTATAGCTACAAATATTCCGATCTCAGGAACTATTCTATACACCGTACCTACTATTAATTCATTTTTTTCAAAATCAAAATTAGGTAGTAGAAATTTGTATACATTCATAGTAGCAGAAACTCTGCCTTTTTTATCTTCAAATAACCCTACTAGATAAGTTTCTCCGATCTTTACTTTACACTCTTCTTGACCTTTTGGTAAAAGTAAATCCTTAGATAATCCCCAATCTAAAAATGCACCAAATGGAGCTATATCTACAACTTTTAATTTTGCTATGGTTCCAGCTACAGCAAAACTAGTTTCAAATGTAGCTATTAATCTATCTTCAGAGTCACTATATATAAATACGTCTACAATATCTCCCTCTTGAATATTTTTTCCTTCTATCTGATTATTAGGTAACAAAACATTATCTTCTGCATTCTCAGTTCCAGCATCAAGATAAGCACCGATAGTTGAGATGTTATTTACAGTTAATTTTTGTCTTTTACCCATTTTGATTATTGATTGTTTAGATATTGATTCATCGATTATTTCATTCATTATTATCTCCTTGTTAAATTCAAAATACGCCATTATATTTGCCAAATATTACCTAATATTATACCATATATTCTATAAAATACTAAATAAAATTATTTTTAATTCTATAACTAAATAAAAAACAAGAGATATTAAGAAATAAATTTTTTTAGTATTTATGAAAAATTATACAATATGTTTCTTAATATGAGAACTAAAACGTATGAAAAGTAAAAAAATAAAAAAATTCGAGGTGAAAAATTACTATCTTATCTAAAATATATTTTGGTAGATCTTACTCGCTGAGTTTTTAAAATATTAGTTAGATTTTAATAACTTTATTTTCTAAGAAAATCCTCTTTTCAACTTGCTTTCATAGGTTATGTAAGGGCGCGTGCCATATAGTTTTAGACGTAAAAAATATTTTCTTGTTTAAAATAAAAAAAACTTGACCATTATATATATATATGATATCATTGTTCTTGTTGAGTGGTGAGATGTCCGAATTGGCTAAGGAGCCGGTCTTGAAAACCGGTGAACCCGCAAGGGGTCTGGGTTCGAGTCCCAGTCTCATCGCCATATGTGGAGAATTGGGAGAGTGGTCGAATCCGCTCCCCTGCTAAGGGAGTGTACCCTTTACCGGGTACCGAGGGTTCAAATCCCTCATTCTCCGCCATAGAAAATTAGAGTCGGTTTTAACCGCTTTTTTTTTACTCAATATATGTACCTATAGCTCAATTGGATAGAGCATCTGGCTACGAACCAGAAGGTTAGAGGTTCGACTCCTCTTAGGTACACCATAAAATAATTGACATTTTATCTTTGTTGTGGTATTATATTATGTAAAATAAAATTTAATATATAAGAAAAAGAAGAGACACCCGTTTCTCACCTTATCATCACTAAACTAAAGTTTAGGTCTTAGGATCATGTTAGATGCATTAGGTTATGAATTAAAATGTGAAGAATTTAAAGATTAAATAGAAATTTAATTTGAAGAATGAATTTTACAGGGTGTGTTATTATATCCTGTTTTTTTTATATAATTTTGGAGGTGACTATTATTTCTAACAAAACTAGAATTAATGAAAGAATTAGAGCTAGAGAAGTAAGGGTAATATCAGATGATGGAGAACAATTGGGAGTAATGACTTCTAGGGAAGCATTAAGCATTGCAGTTGAAAAAAAACTTGATTTAGTAGAAGTTTCACCTACAGCTCAACCGCCTGTATGTAAGGTTATGGATTACGGAAAGTATAAGTATGAGCAGGCTAGGAAAGCTAAGGAAGCTAAGAAAAATCAAAAGCAAGTTGTAATTAAAGAAATTAAGTTTAAAGCTAGAATAGATGTACATGATTTCGAAACTAAAATAGGACATATTAGAAAATTTATTGAGAAAGATCATAAAGTAAAAGCTAGTCTTATGTTATTTGGTAGAGAAAGAATGCATGCTGCACTAGGAATAAAAAAACTTGATGAAGTAGCGGAAATTTTTAAAGATGAAGCTCTTATTGATAAAAAGTATGGTGGACCACAGAAGTTTATCATATTATCACCATTGAAAAAATAAATAAACATAAAATTGAAAGGAGGATATTTATTATGCCTAAGATGAAAACTCACAAAGGAACTGCTAAAAGAGTAAAAATAACTGGAACAGGGAAATATATCACTAAGAAATCAGGAATGAGTCATATTCTAACTAAGAAAAAGACAAAAAGAAAAAGATCTTTAAATAAAGATATGGTATTACCTAAAGGTGCTGCTAAAATGATGGTAAGATTATTACCTACAGGTAAAGTTGGAAGATAATTAAAATCTTTAAATAGATGTTAAGCAAATTTTTGAGATAGGAGGAACAAGAAATGTCAAGAGTAAAAACTGGTGTTATTAGAAGAAAAAGACATAAAAAAATATTAAAGAGAGCTAAAGGATTTAGAGGTGCATCTGGAGATGTATTTAAACAAGCTAATCAAGCTGTAATGAGAGCAGAAGCTTTTTCTACAAGAGATAGAAAAGTTAGAAAAAGAAAGATGAGACAATTATGGATTATAAGAATAAACGCTGCTGCAAGATTAAATGAAGTAACTTATTCTAAATTTATGAATGGATTAAAGAAAGCTGGAATTGTTTTAGATAGAAAAGTTTTAGCTGACTTAGCTGTAAACAATGCAACAGAGTTTGCTAAATTAGCAGAAGCTGCAAAAGCTGCATTATAGAAAAGAGTAAAAGCTACTTAATTAGGTAGCTTTTTTTTTGTAAATATATAAATTAACTATTTTTAACATTTAAATGGTATAATAAGTTATATTATATTATTAAAGTTTCTTAGAATACGAAAAAAGTCTCTTGTGATTTTATTTTGAATATAAATTGATAAATTAATAGATTGTTAGTTGACATAGTTTCTATTTATTTTATACAATAGATTATAAGAAAAATTTAAGATAAAAAAAGTATATATATGTTTTAATTTTGAATAATACATTAGATAAAAATAAAAAAATTGTAGAGATACAAAATATATGATTAAATTAACTGTGAATGATAAATATTATCGTATTATTTAAATTTAAATAGAGATATAAATAAATCTAAAATTTTAGTTGAATCTGTAACTGTAAAACAAGAAGGTGTAATACTTTTTTAGAATCAGGGGGGAGAGAGATGTTAAGAACAGCAATATTTATGGAAATTAATGAGATGGAAAACCTAGATGAAAGAAGAGTGGATCTTAGATCAGAACTAATTTTTAATCCAAATGATAGTAAGGTGTTGAAAGAATTAGGAGCAATACTTTGTTTTCAAAAAAAAATAGATGATGCTATAGATGTCTATAAAAAAGTTTTAGAATTAGATCCAGAGAATTCTGAATATATGGCTTATATGGGTTATCTTTATTATGAAAAAGATGATTTTTCAAAAGCAATAAAGTTATTTAATAAAGCTTTGTATATTGATCCAGAAGCTCCATTTGTATATTTTTTATTGGGAAATGCTTATTCTAGGATAGGAAAGATAGTAGATGCTATAAGAGCTTATGATTTATCTATATTTTTAGACTTTGATATATACGATGCTCATGTAGAATTTGCTATAAAATATGAAAGAATGGGTAGAATAAAAAAAGCATTAAAAGAATATATAACAGCTTACGAAATTGATCCAAGAGATGATTCTGTTAAAGAAAAGATAGATTTTTTAAATAAAAAAATAAGTAATGAAAAATAAAAAAATAAGAAGT
>DDQV01000171.1:33691-43253 GCA_002342785.1 Fusobacteriaceae bacterium UBA2433
ACTTCTTATTTTTTTATTTTTGGCAGTTCAATAGTGACTGTAGTTCCATTACCTAATTCACTTTCAATAAAAATATTGCCGTCATGTAGTTTAATAATATCTTTAACAATAGAAAGACCTAATCCAAAGCTATTTTTTTGTCTATTTCGACTTTCATCTTGTATATAAAATCTTTCGAAAACATATTTTAAGTGTTTTTTTTGAATACCTTTACCTTGATCTTTAATTATTATATAATGACTCTTCTTATTAAAGAATGAATCAATTGAAATCTCTAAGTTTTTAGGTGTATATTTAGAACTATTTTTTAATATTTCTCTTAACGCTTGAAGAATGAGATCTTTATCGATATTTAAATTAGATATCTCATTTCGTATAATTTTGTAATTGTGATCTTTGTCTATAAGTCTTTGTTTCTCTATGAGTTCTTGAATTAAAATAGATATTTCAAAGGAAACAATATTATTTTTTAATACATTATTTTCTTTACGAGCTAAAAAAAGAAGTTTTTTTAAGAGGTTTTCCATATTATTAACTTCTTTTAAAATTTCCTCAATACCTCGATCAACCATATTAGGATCAGACTTTGCTCCTGCATTTAAAAGATCTGAATATCCTTTAATTACTGCTAAAGGAGTCCTAAGTTCATGAGAGGCATTAGAAATAAATTTATTTTGAGACTTAAATGATATATCTAATCTATCAATCATTTCGTTTATGACTATCGAAAGTTTTCCTAGTTCATTATTTGGATTTATAACGGTAATTCTTTTACTCAAGTCATGTCTATTAATTTTCTTTACAGTTTTAGTAATCTCTTGAATAGGAGATTGAATAATTTGATCCATTTTTTTTACTACACCAAGTGAAATCATTATGATAAAAATACTAGAAAAAAATAAAGAGTTCATAAGAGCTATGATATCATTTTTTACTTCATCTGAATCTGAATAGATCTGAACATAAATTTCTTGCTCCCCAAATTTTAATAATAAGTTTTTCATAATTAATATATTTTTATTATTTAAAACAAATTGAAATGCTCCTAATTTTTCTTTGTAATTATAATTAGAACTATTAAATTCACTAGGAAAAAACAAATTTTTATATATTAGATTAATATGTAGTGAAGATTGGTTACCTTGAATTAAATCAAGTTCAGTTATTCTTTCATGGATTAATTTTATCGTTGAGTTTTGATTTAAATGTTTAACAACTTCTAATTCTCTATGAATAATAAGAGAAGTTTTATTTATTTCAGACTTAATTCTTCTAATCTCCCAATTTAAAAAAATGAGGATAATTACTAAATGAATAGAAATTAAAATAACTAACATTGATAATAAGAAAGAACTAATTACAGTACGTTTAATAGAAATATTATTATCCATAAATTACCTTATAATATATCCTATGCCTCTAACGTTTTCAATTAATTTTTCAGAAAAGTTCTTATCTACTTTATTTCTAAGGTAGTTAATATATACTGATACAATATTATTATTTTCTTCGTAGATTCCCTTCCATAATTTGTCTATAATCTCTTCTTTACTGATTACTTTTCCTTTATTTTCTAATAAAAGTTGTAATATTTTTAATTCTTTTTTTGTTAAATTTAATTCTATCCCATCTCTTTCAGCTCTGTAAGTTTCCAAAAAGATTGTGATTCCTTGATGAGAAAGAATTTTAATATCAGAATTATGAAACTTTTTAGTGTTAGCTTTTATTCTAGCTAAAAGCTCAGCAAATTCAAATGGTTTAGTTAGATAATCATCTGTTCCAGCATCAAAGGCCGAGATCTTGTCATTAATACTATCTTTAGCTGTTAACATAATTATAGGAACTTCAGAAAAAGTTCTGATTTCTCTACAAACATCAATACCATTTTTATCTAAAAGCATGATATCTAAAATGATCAAGTTGTAATTATTTTTTTTAACTAATTCTATAGCTTCTTCTCCACTAGAGGTAATAAAAGTATCGTAGTGGGCATATTTTAATTGAAATTCTAACAGTTGCGAAAGGCTGTTATCGTCTTCAACAATAAGAATTTTTTCCATTGTGTACCATCTCCTTGTATTTGAATAAGATTATAAATACTCTTTAAGATTAATAAAAAATAAGAGTCTATTCATTATACTACATTTTTATATAAAAGATGAATTAATTTTAGGGTGAATTAAGTTTAAAGTATAATTTATTTTGTATAAATTAAAATAAGAAAGTATTAATTAAATTTTTAGATCTCCGTATTTGATCCATTTCTTTTTTCTCATAAATTCACTTATAAAATATGTCAAGATTCCTGGAAGAAGAAAATGTAAAAATAAAATTCCTAGAATTCCACTTGATCCCATAGTTTTGAAAGTAGCTATTTGTCCAACTAATCCAGCAGTCCCCATTCCGGCTCCAATAGAATTATTTTTCATACTAAATACAGTAGTTGCTAAAGGTCCTAAAATTGCAGAAGTAAGGATAACAGGGAGAGCAACAATTGGTTTTTTTATAATATTAGAAACTTGTAACATAGAGGTACCTAATCCTTGGGAAACCAAACCTCCTACTTTATTTTCTCTATAACTAGATACAGCAAACCCTATCATATGAGTAGCACATCCAACTGTTGCAGCTCCAGCGGCTAATCCTGATAATCCTAAAGAAATAGAGATAGCAGCACTAGATATAGGTAGAGTTAAAATTATTCCCATGACTACTGAAAGACTAATCCCCATAGGAATGGGGTGAAGTAAAGTAAGAGTATTAATAAAAATTCCAATATCTTTCATGAAACTTACCATAAAAGGCGAAATTAAACTAGCAGTAAGTCCACCACAAATAATTGTTAGAGATGGAATCAAGAGGATATCAAATTTAGTTTTACCGCTTACCCATCGACCTACTTCGGCTCCAACAAGTGAGGCAATAAAAGCTCCTACAGGTTCTCCGATAGTTATATTACCTCCACTAGTAATTGTACCAGCACCTAAAGCACCACAAATAATAGCAGAAAATATGGCTAAAGGATGAACTTTTAGACTATATGCTACACCAGCACCAATAGCAGGGCCCATCATCCATTGGGCTATTTGTCCATAGTGAGATAAAAAATTGAGTCCTGTATAAACTCCAATTTGTTTTAAAATTAGTCCAATGATAAGGGAGGAAAAAAGACCGAGAGCCATTCCGTTTAGTACTTTTGTGAGGTAGGTTATTCCATGTTTAAAAATATTTTTATTTTTTTCAAAACTGTACATATTACTTATCATAATCTAACTCCTTCATTTTTTATTATAATAATTATATCATAAGAAATACAAAATTAGAAACTTAAAGAAATAAATTATTAGATTGTTTCTCTATAAAATTGGGTAAAAAAATTGACTTTTTCTTACAAAAATGATATTATTAATAGCTATTTAACACGTTAAGTATTTCTAGGGAAGGTGCCAGTTTATATTGGTCTCCTAGTTTCGAGCTTAACGGAAGTTTAAAAACCAAATACAAATATTCAAGGAGGAATAAAAAATGGCAGTAGTAACTATGAAACAATTATTAGAAGCAGGGGCTCATTTCGGGCATCAAGCTAAGAGATGGAATCCAAAGATGGGGAAATATATTTTTACAGAAAGAAATGGAATTCATGTATTGGATTTACATAAATCTTTAAAAATGATCGAAGTTGCATATAATGTAATTAGAGATGTATCAGCTGATGGTGGAGACGTATTATTCGTTGGAACTAAAAAGCAAGCTCAAGAAGCTGTAAAAGTACAAGCTGAAAGAGCAGGTATGTATTATGTAAATAATAGATGGTTAGGTGGAATGATGACTAACTTCCAAACAATCAAAACTAGAATCGCTAGATTAAAAGAATTAGAAGCATTAGATGCAGATGGAACTTTAGATATAGCTTACACAAAGAAAGAAGCATCTATGTTAAGAAAAGAATTAGTAAAATTAGATAAAAATTTAGGTGGAATCAAGAATATGAAAGCAGCTCCTAAAGCAATCTTCGTAGTAGACGTTAAGAAAGAATTCTTAGCTGTTGAAGAAGCTAATAAATTAGGAATTCCTGTAATCGCTATGGTTGACTCAAATGTTGATCCTGATCCTATTACATTCCCAATTCCAGCAAATGACGATGCTATCAGATCAGTAACATTAATGTCTACAATTATGGCTAACGCTATTATTGAAGGTAGAAAAGGTATGGAAGCAGCAGTTGAAACTAAGTAATTAATTACAAAATTGGAATTGAGTACTTTTGTGCTCAATTCTTCTTGTATTTAATATGTATATATACAATAATAAAAAAGTCACTTTGAGACTGTAAATATAATTTTAGGAGGATCCAAATGAAAATCACAGCTAAAATGGTAAAAGAATTAAGAGATATTACAGCAGCAGGAATGATGGATTGTAAAAAAGCCTTAACTGAAAAAGAAGGTAATATGGATGAAGCAATTGACTACCTAAGAGAAAAAGGAATGGCTAAAGCAGCTAAAAAAGCTGGAAGAATCGCAGCAGAAGGAATGATCTTTGACGGTGTATCTGAAGATGCAAAAACTGCAGTAATTTTAGAATTCAATTCTGAAACTGATTTCGTAACTAAAAATGATGAGTTTGTTCAATTTGGAAAAACTGTTGTTAAATTAGCTTTAGACAATAAAATCAAAACAATTGAAGAGTTAAAGGCAGCAAAAATAAATGGAGAAACAGTTGAAACTTTATTAACTAATTTAATTGCTAAGATCGGTGAAAACATGAACTTAAGAAGAATAGAATTAGTTACTACTGAAGGTTTTGTAACTACTTATGATCATATGGGTGGAAAGCTAGGAGTTGTTATAGAAATGACTGGTGAAGCTACTGAAGAAAATGTAGCAAAAGCAAAAGGAATTGCTATGCACGTAGCAGCTATGGATCCTGGATATTTATCTCCAGAGTTTGTAACGACTGAAGATTTAGAAAAAGAGATGGCAATTGCAAAAGTTCAATTATTAGAAGAAGGAAAACCAGAAAAAATTATTGCAAATATATTAAAAGGTAAAGAAAGAAAATTCTATGAAGAATCTTGTTTAGTTAAGCAAGTTTATGTAAGAGCAGAAAATAAAGAAACTGTAGAACAATTTGCAGGAGATATAGAAGTAAAAGGATTCTCTAGATTTAAAGTTGGAGAAGGAATTGAAAAGAAAGTTGAAGATTTTGCAGCAGAAGTTGCAGCTCAAATTAACGGATAATCTTTTAGAGGGGATAACTTTTGTTATTCCTTTTTTTTTAGCGTGAATAGTAATTTATGATTTTGAAACTTAGGGGGAAATATGAAACCAAAATATAAAAGAGTTCTTTTAAAATTAAGTGGAGAAGCTTTAATGGGGGAACAAGAATATGGAATTTCATCTCATATGATAAATATGTTTTCTAAGCAAATAGTTGAATTAACTAATTTGGGAATACAAGTAGCAGTAGTTATTGGTGGAGGAAATATTTTTAGAGGTTTATCTGGTGAAGAACAGGGAATTGATAGAGTAACTGGTGATCATATGGGAATGTTAGCTACAGTTATTAATGCACTTGCTCTACAAAATACAATTGAAAAATTAGGAGTTCAAACAAGAGTTCAAACAGGATTAGAAATTCCTAAAGTAGCAGAGCCATTTATAAAAAGAAAAGCTCAAAGACATCTAGAAAAAGGAAGAGTAGTAATATTTGGTGCTGGAACAGGAAATCCATATTTTACAACAGATACAGCAGCAGCCTTGAGAGCGATGGAAATAGAAGCTGATATTGTAATGAAAGGAACTAAAGTAGATGGGATATTTGATAAAGACCCAGCTAAATATGCAGATGCAAAAAAATATGATATAATTAGATACTCAGACGTTATAGCTCAGGGCTTAAAAGTAATGGATACAGCGGCAATTTCATTATGTATGGACAATGATCTTCCAATTTTAGTATTTGATTCATTGGTAGACGGAAACATTAAAAAAGCAGTATTTGGAGAAACTATAGGAACAACAGTCGTAAAATAAAAAAATTAATTAATCGATGGAGGGAAGAAAATGTCAAAATTATTAGTAACAGAAACTAAAGAAAAAATGGAGAAAGCTATTGATTCAACAAAGCATAGATTTTCTACAATAAGAGCTGGTAGAGCAAATGTATCTATGTTAGCTGATGTAAAAGTTTCTCAATATGGAAGTGAAATGCCTTTAAATCAAGTAGGAAATGTATCGGCTCCAGAAGCAAGACTATTAGTGATAGATCCTTGGGATAAAACAGTAATTCCAGCAATAGAAAAAGCTATTAATTTATCTGGATTAGGATTAACTCCTAATAATGATGGAAAAGTAATAAGATTATCTATACCAGAATTAACTTCTGAAAGAAGAAAAGAATATGCTAAAATGGCTAAAAATGAAGCAGAAACTGGGAAGATAGCAATTAGAGGTGTAAGAAAAGATATCAATAATAAATTAAGAGATGCTGAAAAAAATGGAGATATTACTCAAGATGAATTAAAAGGATTTGAAGCAGATGTTCAAAAACTTACAGATGAATATATTAAAACAGTAGAAGATTTATTGAAAAAGAAAGAAAAAGAAATCACAACTGTATAAAAAAAAGAAAAAGACCATTTTTAATTAGATGGTCTTTTTTATTATAATTAAATTTTTTATTTTTCGATTGTAAATCCTATTCCCCTAATAGTTTTAATTAATTTTACAGGAAACTCTTTATCTATTTTATCTCTCAAATATTTAATATATACATCTAAGATACTATCGCTACCATCGTAACCCCAGACATTTACCAAGATCTTATTTCGAGTTAAAACTATACCCTTATTTTCAATTAAAAATTTTAAGAGTTCAAATTCTGTTTTAGATAATTTAATATCTCTATCACCTCTAATAGCCACAAATCTAGAAAGATCTAAAGTAAGATCTTTTACAGTCATTTGGTTTATCATATCTTGACGATGAATTTTTCTGAGATGAGCTTTAATCCTTGCTGATAACTCTAAAGATTCAAATGGTTTAGTTAAATAATCATCGGCTCCAAATTCAAATCCACTAATTTTGTCAGTAATATCATCTTTAGCTGTAACCATAATAACTATAGTTTCAGGATAGAATTTTTTTATCTCTTGACATACTTTAGGTCCTTCTACTTTTGGAAGCATCCAATCTAAAATAATTACATCATATGTTTTTTCTCTGATCTTATTTAGAGCTTCAAATCCATCGTGAGCTACATCTACCTTATATCCTTCATATGTTAGATGTAATTCCATTAAACGAGCTATCTTAATCGCATCTTCTACTATTAAAATGTTATACATAAATTCCTCCTTGTTGTTGTATATAAATTGTTATATAGGTAACTTAAGAATTACAGTAGTTCCTTCATTTACTTTACTATCGATAAAAATATGACCGTTATGCATATCGATTATACTTTTTACTATAGAAAGCCCTAGTCCATTTCCTCCTGTGTCTTTAGTTCTTGCCTCATCTACTCTATAGAATCTATTAAATATTTCTGGGATACATTTTTGAGGGATCCCAATCCCTTCATCTGAAATTTTGATTTGAAAATAACTTTTTTTTATTTGGCAAGAAATAGTTATTTGTTTATTTTTAGGTGTATATTTTATAGAATTTTCTATGATAGCTCGTATTGCTTGTAAAATTAAATTTTCATCAACATTTCCATGAAATTCAGGTATATCATGAATTTTATAAATATGTTTTTTATCTATCATTTTAAATTCTTTATAAATTTTTTTGAGAAGACTAGAAATATCGACATCTACTAAATTTATTTTATGTCTAGTATTTTCTTCCCTAGCAATAAATAAAAGTTTTTCCATAAGATCAGTCATATTAAAAACTTCTCCTTTTATAGAAGAAAGGGCTTCCTCTGTGAGTTCTTTATTATCTATTCCCCATTGATTAAGGAGATCTACATATCCATTTATGATAGATAAAGGAGTTCTTAGCTCATGAGAAGCATCAGAAATAAATTTTGTTTGATTTTCAAAAGAGCGTTCCAATCTTTCCATCATATCATTTATTACTTTTATAAGTTTTCCTATCTCGTCATTATGGTTAGATGATTCTATTCTTTTATTTAAATTATGTAAGTTTATCAATTCAGCAGTATCTGATATTAAATTTATTGGTTTTAAAGTTTTTTTTGCAAAGATAACTCCAGTAACAATGGAGATGATGAAACCAATTAAATCAATTAAAATCATTGTAGATGTAAGGGCATCTATAAGCGAATCTGAAGGTTTTAAATCGCTAATTAATTGTATATATATATGTTCTCCAGAAGGAATTTTTACCATAGTATTTAAGTAAAAAAATCTATTTTTTTTTAATTTAACTAGGTGGTATTCTCCTACTTGATCGATATCAATGGTGTATGGAAGACTTATTTTTTCAAAACTTGAATATGTTTTATTAGGAAATTTAAAATTAACATATATTTGATCTCTATGAGAGTTTGTTTTTTCTATAATTTTTAAAATTTCTTCATCTCCTAACTTAGAAGAGGAAGAAAGTATGTTATTGACTTCTCCTAAGATAACATCTTTTCTAGAAATAACTAGAGATTTTTCTAAGATATTGATGTGCGTTGTAATAGAGATATAGATAATAAGATTTAATACCAATAGAGTTAAGATAAATGTAAAGGAAAATGAGATAGCTATCTTGGTAGAAATTTTATTAAAAAAATCAAATTTTTTCATGAATATTGCTCCCTTTATGGAATGTTATTTTGATGTTGGAAATTATATTTTTTTGAATATAAAATTTTATTATCTAATGGAAAAAACTTAGATCTAACTATAATATCAATATTTTTACCAGTATTATAAAGGGCATACTTAAGAATAAGATTAAATACGTCTTTATCAAATCTAAATTTATTATATCTATTCCAATGATAATAATCTAAGATAGTTGGAATATAAAACTCTATTATAGCTTCAGTTGGTCCTATATTAATAGTATACTCTAAATTTAGAGTCTTTAAACCATTACCTAAAGAAATTTTATTTGGAGAGCCATAAGATATAGGACAAAAGAGTATAAAGAGCATAAAACTGAATATTATTTTTTTATTCATAAAACAACTCCTAGTTATATTTTTAAAAATTAATATATTTGTATATTATAACATTTTTAGTTTAGAATTTTATTAGAAAAATAAAAATTATAAAAAAAAGTAGTTTAGAAATTAAAAATGTCTAAACTACTTTTGAAAAATTATTAATTTTTCTATAAATTATAAGATGATTCCATAAATAATTGTAGATGTTGTAGCTAATATAAATCCAACTGCTGATTCATATGGAATTAGTTTTAATCGGTCACTAAATGTGGTAGAAGTACAACCTGCTGTTGCATGGAAAAACGATCCATGAGGGAGGTGATCTAATACTGTAGCACCAGCATGAAGCATAGCAGCTCCATAAAGACCGTTGATTCCAGCAGCTATTATAGTCGTAGCAAAAGTAGCGGAAGCCACAGCTGTACCAGCTGTT
>DDQV01000171.1:43291-54144 GCA_002342785.1 Fusobacteriaceae bacterium UBA2433
AGCCGCAGACATAAGAGTTCCAGCAATAGGTGCTAATAAAAATTCAGGTAATCCCATGTTATTTAAAGTATTTAAAACTACACCTTTTAAAGTAGAGTTAGAAATAATTCCAGCGATTGTACCTGTTCCCATAAGGATAATAGCAACCCCTGTCATCTTAGAAAGCCCATAAGACATATAAGTTTTTAAATGTTGTAATTTACCCATAGAAGCACAACCAATAATTCCTCCTACAGGAAGTGCAATAAGTGGGTCTACAGAAATTCCAGCAATAGGTCTTAGAGCTAGTAGTCCAATAGTAATTATCGGTCCTAAAATAGAGGGAAAAAACTTAGGTAATTCTTTTTCGATCTCGTGTTCATCCGATTCATTGACCATTTCACCTTTATTGATTAGAGTCTTTGCAATTAATACTGTAACAATAAGTCCAAAGATAGCAGGAACAATATTTGCTACCATAAGAGAAGATAATTCTACATTAAAATTTTGTGCTGCTGCTATAGTATTTGGATTAGGAGAGATTATATTTCCTGATTTTCCACCTCCAATCATAGCTAATAAAATAGCCATCTTGGATAGATTTAATCTTTTGGCAATTGCAAGGGCTATTGGTGAAACAGTGATAACTGCTACGTCTACAAATACTCCTACAGATGTAAGGATCATTGTTGCTAAAGCAAGAGCTAAAAGTGCTCTTTTTTCTCCTAATTTTTTGATAATAGTTTCTGCTATTTTTCCAGCAGCTCCTGATTCAATAAGTACACCTGCTAAAATTCCAGCTGTTAAAATTCTAAGAACTGCTGGTGTAATTCCTTTGGCTCCATTTAGCATAAGTGAGACTGTTTCAGGTAGATTAGCTCCACCTGCTATACCTCCAATAAGTGCTCCTACAATAAGTGAATACGCTGGTTGATTTTTTTTTATAATTAAAATTATTGCGATAACTAGTCCTAAGACTGCTCCAAATGCTGATACTTGCATATTTCTTTCCCCCTTTTTTGTGTTGCTATTTTTTTATAACTTTTATGAGTCTAAAAATTTCTTCTATATTTTTTTCCACTAAACTACCTGCCCTTTTTGGATTCATGGCTTCTTCGAGAGTCACAGGATAGTTCATGATAGAAAACATTGAATCGATTCCATGATTATGAATTTCTCCAGCATCATCAGCTATTCCTCCAGCTAAAGCAATAACTGGGATATCATATTGCTTAGCTAACTTCGCCACACCTACAGGGGCTTTTCCCATGATAGATTGTAAATCCATTCGACCTTCTCCTGTAATAACAAAATCAACATCAACTAATTTTTCCTTTAACTTAACCTCCTCTAAAACTATATCAATACCAGATTTTAATTGGCTATTTAGAAAAGCTAGAAATCCTCCTCCAAGTCCTCCAGCAGCTCCAGCTCCAGGAATATTAGAAATATCTTTATTTATTATTTTCTTTATGGTTTCAGAAAAATCTTTTAATCCTTTGTCTAACTCTAAAATCATTTCATTGTCTGCTCCTTTTTGTTTTCCATATACATGGGCAGCTCCATTTAATCCATAAAATGGATTGTCTACATCACAGGCAACTAAAAATTTAGACTCTTTAAGTTCAGGAAGTAATCCAGAAATATCTATTTTTTTTATTTTGGGTAATTGTTTTCCTCCGTGTCCTAATTCTATATTATTTTCATCGTAAAATTTTACTCCAAGGGCTTTCATCATACCTATTCCACCATCGTTAGTAGCACTACCGCCTATTCCAATAAGAAATTCACGGCACCCCTTACTAATGGCATCTTTTATCATTTCTCCAGTACCAAAGGTTGTAGTTTCCATTGGATTTCTTTTATCTATAGGAACAAGTGGTAAACCAGATGCAGTAGCCATCTCTATGACAGCAGTTTTTTGATCTCCTAATATTCCATATTTAGCTTTTATAGGGACGAGTATTGGATTAGAAACAGTGATTTCAACAAAATGTCCTTTTGTTCCCTCAACTAGAGCTTCAATGGTTCCCTCTCCTCCATCAGCTACTGGAACTTTTATTATATCTGCATTTTTATAAACTTTTTTTATACCATTTTCTATTCTATTAGCTAGTTCATTAGACGATAAACTGCCTTTAAAAGAATCTATTGCAATTAAAATTTTCATTTAACCTCCTATTCTACTATTATGAAAAATGTTCGTAAAAAGAAACTCTTTATTTATTGTCCTACATTATATAATTTATTATACTATAATTTTGTAAAAAGTCAATAGTTGTCTTACAATTTTTGAAAAAATTTATATATTAAAGATTTTTTGGATAGAAGTTCTTTTTCTAAAAATAAAAAAGAACTTATCTGATTTACAGATAAATTCTTTAATAAAAAAATAAATAACAATATAAAATTTTAAACTAGATGCTCTATTTTTTCAAATAGATCAAAACTGATAAAAATACCTAAGACAATTAAAAGTATTCCGATAACCTTAGTATATTTATGTCTGTATTTCTTTTTAAACTCTGAGGGTAAAAAGTTAAACAAAGAAACTGGAATAATTAATCCTAATATATAGGGGATAATTAAAAAAAAGTTTAAAGAAGAGTTTGTTTTAGAAATCAAAGGAACCATAGGAATAAATATATGGGCAAAAGATTGAACCCATGAGAAAACAATAAAAACTCCTACTAAAATAGGATTTGTATTTTTAATTCTTTCTATAGAAAGTAAAAGATGACTGTGTTTATGTTTTATAATTCCTAAAAGCATAAGACCGAAGAAGATAAACAATCCTCCAATAATATAACTAAATATTCTTTGATGAACTATATGCTCTAAAAAATCTATAAAATATATAAATAAAAAATTAATAATAATAATTCCTAATATACTTCCTAATATAAATTTTTTCTTATTATTAACCAAGACCAAAGCAGCATAAAATGTGGTTATAGTTCCAATAAAACACGGGTGAAAGAATCCCGAAAGTCCTAAAGTAAAAGCAATAAAATAAATCATAGATGTTCCTCCTAAAAATATCCTTTTAATATAATTTAAATGATTATTATTTTGGTCAATATAAATGTTTTGACTATCAAAATAATTTAGATTAATTATAGATCATATTAAAAAAAAAAACAACTTTTATTATAAATTTTTTTATTTATTATTGAGATATTTGAAAGTTTTAATTTAATAGATTGTACTCACTCTTATTTAGTTTTCTTGACAAAGATTAAAGATTAGAATATGATATATCTTAATATGAAAAACTAAAAAAGAAGGTGATTATTATGGTAAAGAGAGAAGATTATTTGAGTTGGGATGAATATTTTATGGGGATAGCAGTTTTGTCTGGAAAAAGAAGTAAGGATCCTAGTACTCAAGTAGGAGCTTGTATAATAAATGAAGATAAAAAAATTGTTGGAGCAGGTTATAATGGATTTCCTAAGGGTTGTTCTGATGATGAATTTCCATGGGGAAGAGATGGAAAATTTTTAGATACCAAATATCCATTTGTAATGCATGCAGAACAGAATGCAATCTTAAACAGTATAAAAAATTTAAAAAATTGTACTATATATGTGGGATTATTTCCTTGCCACGAATGTGCGAAGTCAATAATTCAAAGTGGAATAACTAAGATCGTTTATCTTTCAGATAAATATAAAGGAACAGATTCAAATAGAGCTTCTAAGATGCTTTTAGAAAGTGCAGGAGTGAAATATACCAAATTAATTCCAAGAAAGATGGAAATTTGTATATCTTTAGATGAAAATTTAATTTAATTTTAGATCGGTAACTTATGTTACCGATTTTTTTCTTTTCTTACTGGTATAATCAACTATAGAAAAAAAAGAAAGAAGGAGTAAAAATGTTTAATAAATTAAAAAAATTATTTACTAAAAAAAATGGAGGAGATAATATGTCAATGTTTTGTTACCAATGTCAAGAAACAGCAAAAGGAACTGGGTGTACGATAGCAGGTGTTTGTGGAAAGAAGGCAGAAACTTCTAATTTACAAGACTTATTAATATATACAGCTAAATCAATAGCTATCTTAAGGGAAGGAATTGATTTAGAAACAAGAAAATCTTGTGGAAAAGCAGAAGAGATAGATTACTATTTAACAAATGCATTATTTACAACAATAACAAATGCTAACTTTGATGATGAGGCTATCGCAGCTCAAATTACAGAAGGATTAGCATTAAGAGAAGAAATTAAAGCTAAATTTGCAGAATTAGGAAAAACTCCTAAGAGATTAGCAAATCATGACGCTCTTACTTTTACAGTTACAACTATGGAAGAGATGCAAGCTAAATCAACTTCAGTAGGAGTATTAGCGACTGAAGATGAAAATATCAGATCACTTAGAGAACTTACTATATATGGATTAAAAGGAATGGCAGCATACTATGAACATTCAGTAAACTTAGGATATAAAAATCAAGAGATAGTAATGTTTATGGAAAGAGCTTTAGTTTCTACATTAGATGATACTTTAGGATTAGATGAATTAGTAGCATTAGTATTAGAAACTGGTAAATTTGGTGTAGATGTAATGGCATTATTAGATAGTGCAAACACAGGAAGATTTGGAAATCCTGAATTAACTGAAGTAAATATTGGAACAAAATCAAATCCTGGAATCTTAATTTCTGGACATGACTTAAATGATATAGTTCAATTACTTGAGCAAACTAAGGGAACTGGTGTAGATATCTATACTCATTCAGAGATGTTACCAGCTCATTATTATCCTGAATTAAAAAAATATGATCACTTAGTAGGAAACTATGGAAATGCATGGTGGAAGCAAAAAGAAGAGTTCGAATCATTTAACGGACCTATCTTATTTACAACTAACTGTATAGTTCCTCCAAAATCTGGAGCATCATATGAAGGTAAAGTATTTACAACAAACGCAGCTGGATATCCAGGATGGGTTAGTATTAAAGAAGATGAAAATGGAAAAAAAGATTTCTCTGAGATTATAGAGATGGCAAAAACTTGTGAAGCTCCTACTCAAATTGAAGAGGGAACTATCGTTGGTGGATTTGCTCATGAGCAAGTATTTGCATTAGCTGATAAAGTAGTAGAAGCAGTAAAAACTGGAGCAATCAAGAAGTTTTTCGTAATGGCAGGTTGTGACGGAAGAATGAAATCGAGAGATTATTATACAGAATTTGCAGATAAGTTACCAAAAGATACTGTAATCTTAACAGCAGGTTGTGCAAAATATAGATATAACAAATTAAATTTAGGAGATATCGGTGGAATTCCTAGAGTATTAGATGCAGGTCAGTGTAATGACTCTTATTCTTTAGCTCTTATAGCTCTTAAATTAAAAGAAGTATTCGAATTAAATGATGTAAATGAATTACCAATTGCATATAACATTGCATGGTATGAGCAAAAAGCAGTAATAGTATTATTAGCATTATTATCATTAGGTGTAAAAAATATCCATTTAGGACCAACATTACCAGGATTCTTATCTCCAGCAGTAGTAAATGTATTAGTTGAAAACTTTGGAATAGCAGGAATTGGATCTGTAGATGATGATATCAAATTATTCATGGGTGAATAAGTTTTTATAAAAATAAAATTATAAGATAAAGTAATAAAATAAAAGAAGTGATCTCTAATTAATATGGAGATCACTTTTTTTACTATTTATATTTCATATAATTTACTATATTTTTCAATTAAATAATCTACATAATATTTTGAATTAGGAATTTCTTTTGTAGCAATTTCCATAATCTCATTGGGGTCTTTTAATTTTCCAAATTTATGGATATTTTCTTTTAAATATTCTTTAATTTTTTCTAATTTTCCCTCTTTTAAAATATCATCTACATTTAATTTATTTTTCATTGAGTTCATTATCTGCGAAGCATTGGCACTTCCTAGAGCGTAAGATGGAAAATATCCAAATAATCCAGCAGCCCAATGAACATCTTGTAAAACACCATTAGAATCACTATCAGGAACTGTTCCTAAATATTTTTCCATTCGTTCATTCCAAATTTTTGGAAGATCTTCAGGAATGATCTTACCTTCAATCAATTCTTTTTCAATCTCATATCGAAGGATAATATGTAATGAGTAAGTAAGTTCATCAGCTTCAACTCGAATTAGATCAGACTGACTTTTATTGATAGCTTTATAAAATAGATCTAAAGGAATATCTTTTAAATTTTCTGGGAAAGTTTCTTGTAGTTTTGGATAGATTGGGATCCAAAATTCCATACTTCTAGCAATTAAATTTTCATATAATCTAGATTGAGATTCATGTATACCCATGGAGTTACCACCTCCTAATCTAGTATTGCATATATCTTCACCTATATTTTGTTCATATATAGAGTGACCTGATTCATGGATAGTTCCAAAAAGAGATGACTGTAGATCATTTAAAAAATATCTAGTAGTCATCCTTACATCATATTTATTAAGACTCATAGAAAATGGATGTGTGCTCTCTCTCAATAAACCCCTTTTAAAATCAAATCCAAGATATTTTGCTATAAAGATAGAAAATTCTTTTTGTTTTTCAATAGGGTAATCTAGTTTTAAAATATCGTTAGATATAAAGTTTTTCTTTTTATTAATTTTTAAAATAAGGGGAACTAATCTGTTTTTTAAATTATCGAAGAAAATATCCAATTGTTTGACAGTTATTCCAGGTTCATAATCATCTAAAAGAGCGTCATAAGGATGTTCATTATAGCCTTTATAGTTTACATATTTTTGTTTATATGTGATGATTTTTTTTAAATAAGGTAGAAATAATGAAAAATTATTTTTTTCTCTAGCTTCTGCCCATATAGATTGTGCTTTAGATAAAAGTTCATTATATTCTTTATATTCATTTAAAGGTATTTTTTTTATATTTTCAATATCTTTTTTTGTTTCAATTATAATTTTTTTATTGATAGGATCCAAAAGATCTATATTTTCAAGTAAAAGATCTATGTTTTTATTGAATTCAAGATCAGTTAAAATTCTATAGGATTCGCCACTATAAAATCCTAAAACTTGAGAGGCTTTTTCTATGCCTTCTTTAGGTGCTTCAGTTTCTAAATCCCAATAAATTATCGATGATGCATAGTTGTAATTACTTATTTTTTCTAGTTCATTTATAACATGATCTAATGTTTTTTGATATTTCATTTTTACCTCCAAAAATTAATTTTTTTCCTCTAATCCTATAGATTTAGCTTTTTTCAAAAGTTGGTTTGATATATCTTCGATAAGTTCTTGAGTATAAAACTCTTTAAAAATTTTAATATTATCAATAGTATAAAGAGTATCTTCAATCTTCATCCTTCCACAACCAATAGGCATTCCAGAGCTGTATAAGATGGCATAGTATGAATCTTTAACCTCTTCAACTTTTACTTCTCCCAAGATTGTTTTTATTATTCTAGAATAAGGCATAAACATAAGTGGACCTTTTCCAACTTCTATCTTAAACATATATTCCTCCTAAATTTTATTATTATTTTTCTAATTGATTGTATCATGAAATTTAGATCATCTTGTAAAGATCAAATTGAATTTATCAGATAATTCATTATTTAAAGAATAACCATCTAAATCAAATTTTTTAATTTGATCTATAGAGGTAATATTATTTTTTACTATATAATCTAGCATCAATCCACGGCCTTTTTTTGAGTAAGTACTGACCGATCTATATAGATCTTCTTTTTTTTCTTTAAAATCTATATTAATAATAGGTTTTTTTATTATTTTAGAAAATTCTTTAGAGGCTAAATTAAATATAAGTTCCTCATCTTTTAAATAATCATTTACTTTATCTTTCCAAAAAGTATATAGGCTTTGATCTTTTAGAAATTTCATGTTCATATCTAATCTATATTCTTTTATAAGGTTAGATGGTTCTGATAAACCATACAAAGCAGAAAGAATAATAAGATGATCATCTAAGAAAGTGAGTTCTTTTTTTGTATAACTATCTAAACTCAATTGTTTAAATGATATTCCATTATAAGCTCTTATTGCCTTTTTAGTATTGGCATTTTCAAAATTTTCGTAGATATTTTTTACATGATTCAAAGTGTTTCCTTTAATTTTCATTATTTTATCTATCTCGTCTAGAGATAGATCTTTTAATTCCTTTAAAAGATAGTTTGTTTTATGGGGGAAATTTATTTTTAGTGGATCTTTTACTGAGTCTAAAAAGTTCATAGACTTTGTAGGTGAAAATAGAATTTTCATAGCAAGCCTCCTATATCTATTCAATTATCTATTTAATTAAATTTAAAGATTATTTGATTTTGATTTTTCATTCTTTATTAAGTATATCTCCTTTATAAGAGCAAAACTAGGGATAGCGATAATTATACCTAGAGCACCCCAAATACTACCACCAAGGGTTACTGCTGCAATTGTCCAAAACATACTTAAATTAAGACTATTTCCTAAAATTTTAGGTTCTAAAATCCAAGCATCAAATTGTTGTAACAATCCTAAGAAGATTATAACAAAAATAGTATTATTAGGATTGGTAAATATTGCTATTGTTGCTCCTAAAATAATTCCAAAAAGAGGTCCTACATATGGAATAAAATTAAATATTATAATAAAAATTCCCAACAAAATAACGTATGGAATATTTAAAATTGTTAATCCAACTATTGCAATTCCACCAATGATTATAGAATCTAAAGTTTTTCCAGATAGATATCCTAAAAAAACTCTTTCTATTTTTTTTGATAATATTCTTACTTTCTTAGATAAAGTTTCCGATAAAAATAAATCTAAAATTTCCTTAGATAGTCTATGAAAATATTCTTTATTCCCTAGAAAAAATATTGAAAATATAAGGGAAAAAACTAAACTTATAATCTTTGCTGTAACACCTAAAAATTGACCAATTAGATAAGAGAACTCTTGTTGTAGAAAGATAAGGCTTTTTTGTTGTAATATTAAAAGTTCATTTAGAACATTAACTTCTTTTAAAAATGGGAAAAGATACTTATATTTGTCGACATATTTTTCAAATACAGATCTATATTTTGGATAATTTTCTATTAGATCAGATATATTGTTTGCCAATTTAGGAATTATAAATGAAAAAAACAATCCTAAAAGAAGTATAAGGGAAAAATATAATAATAATATACTATATCTTCTTCTCATTTTTTTATTTTTTTCTAAAATTTTAAGTAGAGGGTTTAACAAAAAAGCAATAATTCCACCATAGATAAAGATAGAAAAAAAAGAGAAAAGTTTGCTTAGAGTATTATTAATAGCTCCTGGATTATTCAGTACTGTGTAGATTAAAATTAGAATTATTCCTGTAAAAAGGGGTTTACTGATTTTTTTCATTAGGATTCTCCTTTTGTGTAAAAAAATATATTTAAAATAATATGAGAGTCTATATTTATATTAAATTGAAACCTCAATTATCCTTTAATTTTACCCGAAATAACATACAAAATCAAACTTTAATTATTAATTTTTTTTATTATTAAATATTTTTGTCCTTAAAATAATATAATATTATGATAGTCTAAGAAACCTATTTTTATTGCTAAAATTCATTAAATGTTATATAATATAACAATAAGACAATAAAGGGATTAGGTGGTAAAAAATGAAAAAAGGTGTAAATAAAGATAAACCAAAAGGAACCGATTACAATATATTAAAAGCAATAAAAAAGACAAAAAGATTTGCTGAAGTAAATGAAGCAGCAAGGAGAACTGATAAAAAAAGAATAAATTCAGAAGCTAGAAAAGAAAAGGAAGAAAAACAAGCTAAGATTGATTCTGCCAAAAAATTGACAATGGTAGGATATAAAAAAGGTTATATCTTAGTAGAGATAGAAGGGAAGATCGAAAAAAGAAAGCCGTTTTATCCAAAATTAACTTTTACTAAGGATAACTATAAAACTCATGTTGGAGATATCGCCATAAAGTTATATGGAAATCATATTAGAATAAGAGAGGTATTAGGATATGAAAATATCTTAAATGAATTGCTTTTTGAGATAGAAGGGACATTGTAAGATGGTTAAAAAAATAATTATTAGATGTCCAAAATGTAAAAAAAAGATGAAAATTTCAGATAAACCGGCTAAATATAGATGTCCTAATTGTGGAGAGATATATAAATATACTCTATTGAAAAAAACAGTTGCTTATCCTGGAAAAATTGTGGCTGGAGTATTTCAAACTGGAAGAGATATTGTTACTGGTGTAAAAACTAAATATACTATGACTAAAAATACTGCTAAATATATGAAACAAGTTAAGAAAAATATGAAGGCAGATCCTAATTGGTCAAATGTAAAAAAAGAAGAAAACCGTATGAAGGAAGCTGAAAAAGGAAATAAAAAATCATTTTTTGATAAGTTTAAGAAAAAATAAAATTTATTTATCAATTAAATTAGAGTAAAAAAAATATTAGTTCCTGAGTATTCAGGAACTTTTTTTTATATGAAAAATACAGTAATCTATAATAACTTTGCTTTTTTTAAGATAGAAGTTAGTTCGTGTAAATTAGTGTAATTCGTGACTAGGTTTTATTTATTTCTCCTCTGTATAACTATTTATTCCTTTGCGTCCTCTGTGTCCAAGTTTTTATCTTTTTTCTTAGTTAAAATCTGCCTTTATCTGCGTAATCTGTGACAAAAATGTTTTATAGAATATCAATTTCTCCTAAATTTACTAAATTCTCTCTGATTTGCCTTTTAAGGGTATCCTAAAAAGTTCCCCTTGTATTTACACACCTAGAAGAGATCTACCCCCTAGAATAAAGCCTTCTACCCATTGGTATTACTGGGTTCTAGAGGTGAAAACTCAAAAATACCCCAAAGTAGCCTTAGTGGT
>DDQV01000171.1:54255-78633 GCA_002342785.1 Fusobacteriaceae bacterium UBA2433
TCACTCAGTAGCCTTATTTTATGACAAAATTACAGTAATTTAAAATAATGCTACTATTTCAAGAAAGATTTTTTTCGTGTTAATCTGTGTAATTTGTGACTAGGTTTTCTCTTTTTTCTTTGTTAAAATCTGCCTCTATCTGCGTAATCTGTGACAAAAATGTTTTATAGAATATCAATTTCTCCTAAATTTACTAAATTCTCTCTGATTTGCCTTTTAAGGGTATCCTAAAAAGTTCCCCTTGTATTTACACACCTAGAAGAGATCTACCCCCTAGAATAAAGCCTTCTACCCCTTGGTATTATTGGTTTTGAGAGGCGAAATTAGTGAAAAGCTCTAAAGTAGCCTTAGGGGTATCAGAAAGAGCCTTAAGGGTAGTATAAGTAGCCTTATTTTGCCTTAAAATTACAGTAATCGATAGATGCTTAATAAAGAGATGGAGATATATTTAGAGATAAAATAATATTTATATAGGTAAAAATATTTGGTCTTTAAGATCTAAAAGTTTTAAGTTGTTGTGGATAAGAATATTTTTAAGGATAGTAGGAGTAACAATAATTTTTCTATCTAACTTATTTTGCCTTTAGAGATCAAAGAATTGTTAAACCTGTAAAGTAGAAAAACATCTCTATTTATGGTATAATTTCATGATTAAATGGATAATTATGTACTGAAGTACAATCTAAAATAAATTATAAAAATAGTAATAAGAGGTGAAAAAAATATGACAAAAATATATATTGCTCCTATGGCAGGAGTTACAGATTATACATATAGAAGAATAATGAGTGAATTTCATCCTGATCTAATGTTTACAGAGATGGTCAGTGTAAATGCAGTAAAGATGGCGAATAAAAAAACAATAGAACAAATGCTTAGATTGCTATCAAATGATGGAGTTCAGATTTTTGGTAGAGAGATAGACATTATGGTAGAGTGTGCTAAATATGTTGAAAGTTTAGGAGTGAAATATATAGATGTAAATATGGGTTGTCCCATGCCTAAGATAGTAAAAAATGGTTATGGATCTGCTTTATTAGAAGACCCTGAATATATAGAAAAATTAATGACTGCTATAAAAAAATCTTTAAAACCTGAAACAAAACTATCTATGAAAATAAGGATAGGATATAAAGAAAATAAAAATCCGATTGAGATAGCTAAGATAGCAGATAAATTAGGTCTTCACCATATTACAGTTCATGGAAGAACTAGGGAACAGATGTATAATGGAACAGCTAATTGGGATATGATAAGACAGATAAAAGAAGCAGTGTCTATACCTGTTATTGGAAATGGAGATATATTTTCAGTTGAAGATGCTTTTGAAAAGATTGAGCAATCAAAGGTAGATGGAATAATGTTAGCCCGTGGAATATATGGGAACCCGTGGTTGATTCAACAAATAAGAGAAAAATTAGAAACTGGAGAAGTAATAACTAAAACAACATATATTGATAAGATAAATATGGCTTTAAAACATATAGAATATATGAAAGAGGATTATCCTGAAAAACAATTTAATTTTGAAGTGAGAAAACATCTATGTTGGTATCTTAAAGGTGTAACTGGGGGAAATAAGATAAAAAATTTACTTAACAAGATAGATAATTATGATGAAATAAGTGGAATATTAATAAGGTTAAAAGAAAAATTAGAAAAATATAATAACGAAATATAAAAAATAAAAGAAAGAAAAAAAATTTAAAGTGAGGTTTATAATAATGAGCAAAGAAACGCCACTCATGAAACAATATAAAGAGATAAAAGAACAAAATCAAGAGAATATCTTATTTTTTAGATTGGGAGATTTTTATGAGATGTTTTTTGAGGATGCTGTAGTTTGCTCAAAAGAATTAGGAATAACTCTAACTAGTAGAAATAAGGAAAAAGGAAAAAATGTTCCATTGGCAGGAGTACCATATCATTCAGCAGCAGGATATATATCAAAATTAGTAGCTAAGGGATATAAGGTAGCTATATGTGAGCAAGTTGAAGCTGCAAGTGAAGCAAAGGGTCTTGTAAAGAGGGAAGTTATAAAAGTTATTACACCTGGAACAGTTATCGATACAGATTATCTTGATGATAAGAGTAATAACTATCTTTTAGGAATAATAATTAGAGAAAATAAAGCAGGGATATCTTATTTAGATATAACTACAGGAGAATTTAAGGTAACTGAATTAGAGGGGAAAGATATAATATCTAAAGCTATAAATGAAATATATAAGTTATCCCCTACAGAGATATTAATAGAAAATAGAACGTTAGAAAAATTTAAAGAAGAGTTTGAAGAATATAAAAAGATAAATGACGTTGTTATAAATCCTATAAATAAAATAAAGAATGCAGAAGAGATATTAAAAAAATATTTTAATGTGATCTCTTTAGAAAGTTATGGGATAGATAGAAAGGAGATGGCTATAGAAGCTGGTGGATTTATTTTAGAATATGTATTAGAGTTACATAAACATAATGAACTGCCTATTCAAACAATCTCTTATGACAACAGAAATAATTATTTAGAGTTAAACCTAGCTACTCAAAAAAATCTAGAATTAGTTCAAAATACAAGGGAAAAAACTAATATAGGAACTCTATTATGGGTACTCGATATGTGTAAAACTTCTATGGGGACTAGGATGTTAAAAAAAATGATAAAGAATCCCCTTTTAGATATTAGCGAGATAAAAAAAAGACAAGAGGATATAGGTTATTTTATAGATGAAGTTTTGGTCCGTGAAGATGTAAGGGAAGGATTAAAAAGTATCTATGATCTAGAAAGACTCATAGGAAAAATAATATTAGGAACTGAAAATGCAAGAGATCTTATAGCAATTAAAAAATCTATAAAGTCATCTTTAGAAGTTATAAAATTTTTGGGAACGAATCAAATGTTTACAACTGATATAAAAAAATTAGTAGAGATCTATAATTTAATAGAAACTTCTATAATAGAGGAGCCACCTTTTTCTGTAAGGGAAGGAGGCATGATTAAAACTGGTCATAATGAAACTTTAGATAAACTTCATACTATATCTAGATCAGGAAAAAATTATATCTTAGAAATAGAAAAAAAAGAAAAAGAAAAAACAGGGATAAAGACTCTAAAGATAAAATATAATAAAGTATTTGGTTATTTCTTAGAAGTTAGTCGTGCCAATTCTGCTTTGGTACCAGAAGAATATATAAGAAAACAAACTTTAACTAATGCTGAAAGATATATAACTCCTGAATTAAAGGAATATGAATCGACTATATTAAATGCCAAGGGAAAGATCGAAGGCTTAGAATATGATTTATTAAAAGAAATATCAAAAAAATTAGTAGGAGAGATAAAACTCCTACAAAAATTAGCCTATGGATTAGCATATGTAGATGTAATTGCATCTTTAGCTGATATAGCTACGAAAAATAATTATGTGTGTCCTAAGATCGTAGATGGATATGATTTAGAAATAATAAATGGTCGTCATCCAATTGTAGAAAGATTAATTGTAGGAGAGGATTATATAAGTAACGATCTTACTTTAGATAAAGAAACTAAATTAATTGTTTTAACAGGACCGAATATGGCAGGTAAATCTACTTATATGAAACAAGCTGCCCTTATTATATTAATGGCTCAAATGGGTTCTTATGTGCCAGCAACAAGTGCTACTATAGGAATTGTAGATAAGATATTTACAAGAGTTGGGGCTAGTGATGATCTAGTGAGTGGACAATCTACATTTATGGTAGAGATGAGTGAAGTAGCAAATATAGTAAATAATGCTACAGATAGATCTTTTGTTATCTTAGATGAAGTAGGTCGTGGAACTTCTACATTTGATGGATTATCTTTAGCAAGTGCCATAACAGAATATATCCATGATAACTTACACTCTAAAACAATATTTGCTACTCACTATCATGAGCTGACAGAGTTAGAAAATAAATTAAAATATCTTTCTAATTATAGGATAGAAGTTAGTGAAGCTAACGATGAAGTAGTGTTTCTTCGTGAGATAGTAAGGGGCGGTGCTGATAAATCTTATGGAATAGAGGTAGCTAGACTTGCTGGATTACCCTCTGAAATATTGGTGAAAGCTAAACAACTTTTACAAAAATTAGAGACAAAAAAAGCTCTAATTGAGGAAAAAATAGGATCGGAACAAATGTCTTTATTTGGTGGATCCCATATAAAGATAACCAAACCAGAGATTATAGAACCACAGATGACTATAGGTGAAAAGAAAATTTTAGATGAAATAGCTAAATTAGAAGTAAATAATCTGACACCATTAGATGCTATGATGAAATTAAATGAACTTAAACAACTGTTAAATAATTAATAGTTATAATTTATTAATTGTTGAATTGAAAAAGTGGGAGGGAATATGCTCAAAAAAATATCATACTATATAAGTGCAATATTTTTAATGGTGTTTATCTATTTTAACTATATAAAGGAACCAGAGCAAATAGAGAAAAAAAGCAATGAATCTATGGTAACTTCAAATGTTTCTTATGATGTAGAAAATTATCATATAGAAGCAGAGAAACAAGTTGATGATATTCAAAATAATAAAAGAAGTTTTAATAAAGCTATAGCTATATTTGATGAAATGAGGTTGTCTGGGGATAATGCTTTTGTAGATAGTATGAATAATATCTCTCTAGAAAAAAATATATTAGGAGTATCTAAAAATGGTTGGAAGATAGAGGCTGAAAAAGCTAACTATGATCAGAAAACAGATAAGATCTATGCGAATAGTAGAGTTAAGGTCTATAGTGAAGAGAATAACTTTACTCTTTATGGAAATTCACTTATTACAGATACAAAATTAGAAGATCTAAATTTAAAAGAAGATATAAGAGTAGAAACAAATAAGATGGAGCTCAATGCAGATTTTGCTCACTACAATGATCTCACTAAAATTTTAGATATAAAGGAAAATATTAGAGTAAAAAGTAGTAAATTAGGGATGTTGCAAGAAGATGAAGTATTAGGTCATTTTAAAGAGGCCAGATATGATGGATTAAAGAAAACTCTTCATACCCAAGGTGATTTTGTTATATATTATAAGGGTATAAACCTTAGAGCAGAAGATCTTAAATATGATCAAATAACTGGTGATTTTATTATATCTAAAAATATAATAATAGAATTTGAAAATGGTAATTTAACTGTAGATAAAATAAATTATGTATCTAGTGAAAATAAATTATATTTTGCAGGACCTGTTAAGGGAAAGAGTGGAGAAACAAATTTTATCGCAGATAATGGTGTTTATAATAATTTGACTGGTATATTAAAAATAAATGGAAATATTAAAATTAATAATGATACAGGTAAATTTTTATCTGATAATGGAGAATATAATACTAGAACAGGGGATCTTTACATGACCTCTAAAAAATTAGTGAGTTATGAAAATTTAGATAGAAAGATAAAAACTAAAGATCTCACTTATAATAATAAAACTAAGAAATTAAAGTTATTAAATGATTATAACTATAGGGACAATACCTATCAGAGTATAGGAAAGGAACTTTATTATGATGATGAAACAAAAATTGGAAAGATTATCGATGGAACTTTTAAAGGGAATAAAATTGATGGACAAGCTAACAAGATAGATTTTAACTTAGAAGAAAAATCATATATATTTTCAGAAAATGCTAAAGTTATCTATAATGATTCTACTTTAAAGGGTCAAAAAATAAATATAGATAATCTCAATAAAAAAATCTATATCTATGGTAAATATACAATTTATAATCCTAAAGATAAGATAACTTTTTATGGAGAAGATGCTGAGTATAATATGGATACTGGAGATTTAATTTCTAAAGATATAGTAAAAGTAGTTCAAGATAAAAAAATTATGACTGGAGAAAATTTAACTTATAATTCTAACACAGGTCTTGGAGATATAGAAAAAAATATAGTTATTATAAATGAAGATAGATCTAAGATCACAGGAGATAGAGCAAAGTTTAAGATCAATGATTATGCAGAAATCATAGGAAATTTAAAGATGATTACAGAAGATGCCACACTCTATGCTAACCGTGGTAGATATATATATGCTGAGAAAAAAATAGAGATACCTGATAATATTAAAATAATTTCTAAAGATGGAAATATAACTATGAATGATGGAACTTATTTTATTTCAGAGAAAATGATAAAAGCTAAAAACTTTAATGGAATAAGTGGCGATAGAAAAGCATCTGGAAATGAAGTGAACTACTTTATAAAAAGACAGGTTGTTCAATTAAATAAAGATGTAGTAATAGAAAATCCTAGGATGAAATTTATAGGAAGTGAGGTAGAATATTCATTTTTAACAGATGATATTTATACTTCAAAAAAATATAGGATATATTATAAAAATTATATCATATATGGCGAAACTGTCAGTGGAAATATGAAAAGTGAGATCTTAAACGGAAGTAAAGTGAATTTAAAATCATCTGCAGGTGAGGAACTTTATGGAGACTTTATGTTTGGAGATCTAAAAAATAAACAGATTGATTTAGATGGAAATATACGTGCTCTTGCTTTTAATATAGATAAGAAAACACAGAAAAAAGAACCTGTTAAGATAAGAGGCGATACAATTAAGATATTTTTATATGAAAATGAAAAAAAAGAACTGTCTATTTCAAGATTTGAACTAAAGAAAAATAGTATCTATGAGTATAGAGATATGACTCTTTATTCAGATTATATGGAAGTCGATCTAATTAAAAAATTAGCTTTAGGACGTTATGGAAATCATTTGAATATAAATGGTATGACAGATATTAAATCTGAGATCATGGAGATTGATATGAATGAAGAGATAGTAAATCTTATAAATAATGTGGAATTTAAAAATATTGATAAAGATGGAAAAATAACTACTGCATCATCTAACAAAGGAAAGATCTTTAATAAAACTAAGATCTCTGAGCTACGAGAAGATGTGATGGTTGATACAATAGAAAATCATATTGAAGCTGATTATGTAAAATATTATATAGAAACAGGGATATTAAATGCAGAAGGAAATGTAAGAATAGATTATAAAAAGTAAGGAGGAAATTTGAAAAGTATAATTGCTCAAAATTTATGTAAAAGTTATAAAAAAAGAAAAGTTGTAAATAAAATAAGTTTAGAAGTACATAAGGGTGAGATCGTTGGGCTTTTAGGGCCTAATGGAGCAGGAAAAACTACTACTTTTTATATGATTACAGGGATTGTAAAGCCTGAATCTGGAAAAGTTTTTTTCAACGAACAAGATATAACTGATTATCCCATGCATAAAAGAGCGAATATGGGGATTGGATATCTAGCTCAAGAACCATCTATATTTAGAGATCTCAGTGTAGAAGATAATATTTTGGCTGTATTAGAGATGAAAAAGATAGATAAAGAGGAAAGAATTAAGATAAAAGATGATTTGTTGAAAGAATTTAAGCTTACCCATGTGGAGAAATCCATGGGTTATTCCCTTTCAGGGGGAGAAAGAAGAAGAGTTGAGATAGCTAGAACAATAGCCAATAATCCAGATTTTATTTTATTAGATGAACCTTTTGCTGGTGTAGATCCAATAGCTGTAGAAGATATTCAAGAGATAATAAGATATTTAAAAAAAAGAGGATTAGGTATTTTGATTACAGATCATAGTGTAAGAGAAACACTTGGAATTACTGATAGAGCTTATGTCATGGCTGAAGGTGAACTTTTAATAAGTGGATCTCCAGAGGAGATAGCTAACGATAAAAGAGCAAGAAAAATCTATTTGGGAGAAGGATTTAAATTAGATTAGGTTATCTGATTTTTAATCACTAGATATGATATAATGAAAATTAAGGAAAATAAAAATGAAATCCTTAATGGGCTTCAAGGTGATTTTTAGATTTAAATTTTGGAGGAAAGTATGAATAATTTAACAGGAAATGAAATTAGAAAAAAATTCATAGAATTTTTTGAAGGAAAACAGCATAAGCACTATGAAAGTGCATCATTAATACCAGATGATCCAACATTATTATTAACAGTAGCAGGGATGGTACCTTTTAAACCATATTTTTTAGGACAAAAAGAAGCTCCTACATCTAAGATTGTTACTTATCAAAAATGTATTAGAACTAATGATTTAGAAAATGTTGGAAGAACTGCGAGACATCATACTTTTTTTGAGATGTTAGGAAATTTTTCATTTGGAGATTATTTTAAAGAGGAAGCTATAGCTTGGTCTTGGGAATTTATCACAGATATATTAAAATTAGATTCAGAAAAATTATGGATATCTGTATTTACAACAGATGATGAAGCTGAGGAAATTTGGAATAAAAAAATTGGTGTACCTATGGAAAGAATAGTAAGGTTAGGAGAAGACGATAACTGGTGGTCAGCGGGACCAGTTGGATCTTGTGGACCTTGTAGTGAAATTCATGTAGACCTAGGAATAGAGTATGGAGGAGATGAAAACTCTAAATTAGGAGATGAAGGGACAGACGATAGATTTATTGAGATATGGAACTTAGTATTTACTGAATACAATAGAATGGAAGATGGATCGTTAGAACCATTACCTAAAAAAAATATAGATACAGGAGCAGGACTTGAAAGAGTAGTTGCAATGGTTCAAAAAAAAGCTAATAATTTTGAAACAGATCTTATTTTTCCTATTATAGAAAAAGCAGGAGAATTAACAAATACTCAATATACCTTTGGAAAAAATAATAGAAATGATTTTTCATTAAAGGTAATTGCAGATCATATAAGAGCTATTACATTTATGATAAGTGATGGGATACTACCTTCTAATGAGGGAAGAGGATATGTTCTTAGAAGAATATTAAGACGTGCAGTAAGACACGGTAGGATATTAGGAAATAAAGAAAATTTCTTATATAAATTAGTGAACATAGTTATAAAATTAATGGGTGAAGCTTATCCTGATATCATAAAAAATAAAGATCATATTGTTAAAATGGTCAGGATTGAAGAGGAAAAATTTTCAACAACATTAGATCAAGGAATGATTATTGCATTAGATGAAATTAAAAAAACCAAAGCTGAAAATTTAAATAAAGATAATATAGAATTAGATGCTAGTGTGGTATTTAAATTGTATGATACTTTTGGATTTCCATATGAACTTACAGAGGAAATTTGTGAGGAGGAAGGGGTAGTTATATCCCGTGAAGATTATCTTTTAAAGATGGAGGAACAAAGAGAAAGAGCTAGATCATCTAGAGAGATAGTAAAGGAAGCTGGACAGGATCTATTTATAGAAGAATTTTTTGATAAATATGGAAAAACGGATTTCGTCGGTTATGAATTATTTGAGACCAAAGCTAAAATATTAGATGTAAAAGATAATGATGAAGGAAGTTATACAATTATTTTTGATAAGACTCCGTTTTATGCTGAATCAGGCGGACAAGCTTCTGATAGTGGTAAAATAATTGGAGAAGAAATTTTTGGAACTGTTATAGATGTAAGAAAACAAAAAGATATATTTATTCATACTGTTAAAATGGCAGAGGGTGGAAATAAATTAAAAAAAGGTTTAGAATTAGATCTATCTATCAACAAACATAGAAGAATTGAGATAAAAAGAAACCATACAGCAACACATATATTACATAAAGCTTTAAAAGAAGTTCTTGGAGATCATGTGCAACAGGCAGGATCTTTAGTATCACAAGATAGATTAAGATTTGATTTTACCCATTATGAAGCTACTACAAGAGACCAGATAAAAGAAGTAGAAAAAATTGTAAATGAGCAAATTTTTAGAAATGTTTCTTTGAAGATAGGAAACTTCTCCATGGATGAAGCTAAAGAAAAAGGTGCTACAATGTTATTTGGAGATAAATATGGAAGTAAAGTAAGGATTGTAGAAATACCAGGATTCTCTATGGAACTATGTGGGGGAACTCATGTAGAAAGAACTGGAGAAATTGGATTATTTAATATATTGACCGAAACTGGAATTGCTGCAGGTGTAAGAAGAATTGAAGCAACTACAGGATTTACTTCATATAAAATAGTAAATGAGATGGAAGATGGGATAATTGAGTTAGCTAAAATTTTAAAATCAGATCCTTATCATGGACATTTAATTGCTAAAGCAAGTAAAATTGTAGAGGAATTAAAAGAAGTAAATAAAGAAGTTGAGGTACTTAAATCTAAATTAGCAGGATATGAAGCTAATTTATTATTTGATAATGTAGAGGAGATCAACGGTACAAAAGTTTTAATTGCTGGGTTTAAAGGTAAAGAAGCTGGAGGACTACGTGAAATTGTAGATAAAGCTAAAGATAAATTAGGTGATTGTGTAGTGGTATTAGGAACAGATAATGGAAAAGCTGTATTTGCTGTAGGAGTAACTAAAGGTCTTATGGGAAAAATAAAAGCTGGAGATTTAGTTCGTGAAATTGCTAAAATTGCTGATGGAAATGGTGGAGGAAGACCAGATTTTGCCCAAGCAGGGGGAAAAAATGGAAACAAAGTTTCAGAAGCTTTAGAAAAAGCACGAACTATATTAGTAGAAAAATTATAAATTTTTTTTATTAGTAGCTTTAGAAAAAACTTTTATTTTATTCTACTTATTAATTTGTAAAAATATAATAAAAAAGTTAGGATAATAATTAAAAAATAAAGTAAAGGAGTTGTGAAAATTATGTATAAAGTATATCTTTCTCTAGATGTAGGAGATGTAAGGATAGGAGTAGCTAAATCTGATATAATGGGTATAATAGCAACTCCTTTAGAAGTAATAGATAGAAGGAAAACTAAGGCTGTAATGAGGATAAAAAAACTCTGTGAAGAATATAATACTAAGAGTATAGTTGTTGGAATTCCAAAAAGTTTAGATGGAACAGAGAAACGTCAAGCTGAAAAAGTAAGAGAATTTATAGAAAAATTAAATAAAAAGATAGAAGGGTTAGAGTTTATAGAGATCGATGAAAGATTATCAACTGTATCTGCTGATAAGATGTTACAAGATAATGGCGTTAAGGGAGCTATAAATAAAAGAAAAACAGTTGATCAAGTAGCTGCTGCTATTATTTTGCAAACTTATTTAGATATGAAAAGATAAAAAAATTAGGAAGTTGAAAATTTTATATAAGTTGATTAGACTCTTAAAATAATTCACTGTATAAATTAAGAACTTTGAAATAATTTCGGCTAAGAAGTCGTTGAGGGAGGCAGGAAAAGTGGCAAAAATGAGAAAAGGATATATCTATAGAATAATATTTGTAGCAATAGTTGTACTAAGTGCTGTATGGTTTACAGTTACTAAGCCAGTAAAATTAGGATTAGACTTAAAAGGTGGTGTATATGTACTACTAGAAGCAAAACCAGAAGATGGACAAAAATTAGATAATGAAGCTATGGGAAGACTGATTGAAGTATTAAATAGAAGGGTAAATGGTTTGGGAGTATCTGAATCTTCTGTACAAAAAGTAGGAGACAAAAGAGTACTTGTTGAACTACCTGGAATAACTGATACAGAACAAGCAATAGATATGATTGGAAAAACTGCACTTATGGAGTTCAAGATACAAAATACAGATGGAACATTAGGTGAAACTTTATTAACTGGTGGAGCACTAAAATCTGCAGCAGTATCATATGATAATTTAGGAAGACCTCAAATTTCATTTGAAATGACTTTAGATGGAGCAACAAAATTTGCTGAAATAACTAGAAATAATATAGGAAAACAACTTGCAATCACAATGGATGGAGAGGTACAGACTGCTCCTAGAATAAATGGTGAGATAGCTGGAGGACAAGGAGTTATTACAGGAAATTATACAGCAGAGGAAGCTAAAAATACTGCATCATTATTAAATGCAGGGGCCTTACCAGTAAAAGCTGAGATTTTAGAAACTAGATCGGTAGGAGCAACATTAGGTGACGAATCTATTGCTCAATCAAAGACAGCTGGAATTATAGCTGTAGGACTTATTGCTATATTTATGGTAGTATTTTATAGATTACCAGGGTTAGTAGCTAATTTAGCATTAATTTGTTTTGGTTTTATTACTTTTGCTACTCTAAACTTTTTTGATGCAACTCTTACATTACCAGGAATTGCAGGAATTATTCTTTCAGTAGGAATGGCAGTAGATGCTAATGTAATTATATTTGAAAGGATAAAAGAGGAGTTAAGATTTGGAAATACAGTAATGTCTTCTATAGAAGCTGGATTTAAAAAAGCATTTAGTACAATAATGGATTCAAATATTACAACCCTTATAATAACAACGATCCTATTTACTTTAGGAACGGGATCGGTAAAAGGATTTGCAATAACACTTACAATTGGTGTACTTGCATCGATGTTTACAGCTATAACAATAACTAAGGTATTACTTAGAGGATTTATAATATTGTTTAAAATAGATAAGCCAATCTTATTTGGTGTTAGGGGGAAATAATAGTGAAAATAAAAATAATTGAAAATAGAAAAAAATTCTTTACACTCTCAACTATATTAGTTGGGTTAGCTTTAATTTCATTGGTATTTAAAGGAATAAATTATGGTCTTGATTTTAGTGGTGGAAATTTAATTCAAGTTAAATTTGAAAAAACTATAGAATTGAAAGAATTAAATCCAATATTAGATTTGATTTCTAAAGAGATACCACAATTAGATAACAACAGTAGAAAAGTACAAGTTTCTGATGGAAATGTAGTTATTGTTAGAACGCCAGAGATGAGTGAAGATGTAAAAAATAATTTTATGAAAGATTTAGAAGAAAAAGTTGGAAAATATGATCTATTGAGATCAGATAAAGTTGGTGCTTCTGTAGGAGAGGAATTAAAAAGTTCAGCAATAACAGCTTTATTAGTTGGATTAGTTTTAATAGTTGGGTATATTACAATTAGATTTGAATTTAAATTTGCACTAGCAGCAGTAATAGCTCTTTTTCATGATATTATAATAGCTGTAGGTGGAATCGCACTATTAGGTTATGAAGTAAATACACCTTTTATAGCTGCAGTTTTAACTATCTTAGGGTATTCTATAAATGATACGATAGTGGTGTTTGATAGGATCAGAGAAGTTATGAAAAAGAAAAAAGAAAGTACGTTAGAAGAAGCTATCGACTTGAGTATAAATCAAACTTTAACAAGATCAATCAATACTTCATTTACAACATTTTTAGCTATATTAGCTATCTTAATATTTGGAGGTGCTAGTTTAAAAGTATTTATTACAACTTTATTAATAGGAGTATTAATAGGAACATACTCATCTATATTTTTAGCAAGTCCAATTATTTACTTGTTAGATAAGGATAAAAAACTAGAGGAAAATGTTAAATAAAATAATTTTTTAATCTCTAAATAGATTCTAAAAAAAAATTAAATATAGATTTAAAGGAAAGGCTGATTCAATATAAATTGAATGAGTCTTTTCTCTTTTAAAAAAAAATTATAAAAATTAAAATAGCAGTTTGTGTTATAATTAAGAGTATAGAAAAAATTAAAAAAGGTTTTGAGGAGATATAAAATGGCAAGAGTTATATTAAAAAAAAATAAAGAAAAAAAGATACAAAATTTTTATCCAAATGTATTTAAAGACGAGATAAAACAAATAATGGGATCGGTTAAGACTGGTGATATTGTAGATGTATGTGGTGAAGATCTTACATTTATTGGACGTGGTTATGTTGTAGAAAATACAAATGCTTTAGTGAGAGTACTTACAACTAAGGAAGAAGTTATAGATAAAAAATTTATATTAAATAAAATAAAAGTTGCATATGAAAAAAGAAAACACTTAGATAAAGAGACTAATTGTACTAGGATATTCTTTTCTGAAGCTGATGGGATACCTGGACTTATTGTGGATAAATTTGAAAAATATTTATCTGTACAATTTAGAAATTCAGGTGTAGAAATTTTACGTCAAGAAATTATAAATGCGTTAAAAAAAGTAACAAAACCAAAGGGGATCTATGAAAGAAGTGATGTAGAAAATAGAACTCATGAAGGGGTAGAACAAAAGACAGGAATAATATATGGTGAGATTCCAGAGAGAGTAATCATGGAAGATAATGGTTTAAAATATACTATAGATATAGTTGATGGTCAAAAAACAGGTTTTTTTCTAGATCAAAGAGATTCTAGAAAATTTATAAGACCATTTTTAAATTCAAACACAAGATTTTTAGATGTATTTTCATCAAGCGGTGGGTTTTCTGTTGCTGCACTTGCAGAAGGTTGCGAAAAAGTTGTAGCTATAGATAAAAATCCTTATGCTTTAAAATTATGTCTAGAAAATTATGAACTAAATAATTTTAAAAATAAATTTGAAGTAGTAGAGGGAGATGCTTTTTCTATGCTAAAAACACTCTCAGATAGGGGAGAAAAATATGATGTAATAACTTTAGATCCACCTTCACTTATTAAGAAGAAAGTGGATATAAAAAGGGGAAGAGATTTCTTTTACAAACTGTGTGTAGATAGTTTTAAGATGATGGAAAAAGGTGGGATTTTAGGAGTTATAACTTGTGCTTACCATATGAGCTTAGAGGATATAATGGAAGTTACAAGGATGGCAGCTTCGAAAAATAATTTATGCTTAGAAGTAATAGGAATAAATTATCAGCCTAAAGATCATCCATGGGTTTTACATATACCGGAAACTTTATATTTAAAAGCTCTTTGGGTAAGAGTAATTGAAAGATAGGAGGAATAGATGTATATAGATATTATAACAGGAATTGTATTGGTTTTAGGAGTGTTAATAGGTTTTAGAAAGGGTTTTTTCTTTGAAATATTATCGTTTTTTATGTTAGTATTAAATGTAGTTTTAGCTAAAAAATGGACACCTTATGCTTATAAATATGTGAGTAATAATATTAAAATAAATGAAAATGTCTTATATTTCTTAACTTATTTAGTTCTTTTAGTAGGACTTTATATTGTAACTTCTATTATTTTATCTATCTTAAAAAAAATCTTACCTAAGATGTTTATGGGATTAACAGATAGTATTTTAGGAGGAGTTTTAGGAGGATTAAAAGGTGGGTTTATAATTTTTGTATTCTTAATATTTTTTAATTTATTGTCTAGTATGGTTCCAGAGATTCATAAATATTCAGAAAGTAGTAAGGTAAATAAATTTTTTCTAAATAATATAGCAAAGTTAGATGGATATTATCCTAAAGCTGTAAAGGAAAAGTTAGAAGAACTCGATTTTAGAAAAAGCGTAGAAAAACAAATAAAAGAGTATATGTCAAAATAAGGGGTATTTCATGAAAATAATAGATAAATATTTGTTTAATCAATTAAAAATGCCTGTATTGTTTGGAATAAGTTTATTTACCTTTATATTTTTAATAGAATTAATGGTAAATATGATGGAAAGTATATTAATTAAAAGGGTACCGGTACTAGATATCTTACATTTGCTTACCTATTATATACCTCCAATAATGTCTCAAACTATACCTATGGGATTTTTTTTAGGGGTAATGATAACTTATAATAAGTTGACTTCTACTAGTGAAAGTGTAGCTATGATCTCTATGGGGTTGAATTTAAATAAGATATTAAAAGTGCCATTTTTTATGTCTCTAGGGATATTTTTTCTCACTATTTTTTTACAAGAAAAAATAATACCTGAATCTTTTGTGAGAGCTGAGATATTAGGAGTAAAGATTGCTACTGAAACTCCTTCATTTCAATTAACTGAAAAAACATTTTTAGAAAATATAGGAGAGTATAGTATCTATATAGATATATTAGATCCTAAAACAAATCAGGCAAAAAATGTTGTAATCTTCCAAAAAACCGATAAGGAAAATTTTCCTAATGTTATGTTAGCAGATAAAACTATTTGGGGAAATGGTTCTATGACTTTAGAAGATGCTACTTTTTATCAGTTAGATAATGATGGAAAGGAAAAGCTAAGGGGAAGTTTTAAGAGTCAAGTTCATCCATTAACTTCATTTCTTTCTGATTTTGATATAGAGATAGATGAAATAGATACTATGTCTGTTGGGATGTTATTAAAAAAAATAAAAATATTAAAATTAAATAAAAGTATAAGTAAAGATATTTTACCCTATAGAGTTGAGCTTCAAAAAAAATTGGCTTCTCCATTTTCTGCTATATTTTTAGGGATATTAGGAGTATTATTTTCTTTAGGACATCATAGAAGTGGAAAAAGTGTCAATTATGCATTGAGTATGGTAGTTATATTTATATATATAACATTATTCAATGTTGGAATAGTATTAGCTAGTAAGGGAATTATTAATCCAATAATTGCAATATGGTTTCCTAATTGTATCTTAGCAACTCTTACAGGAATTATTTATGTTAAAAAGGTAAGGAGATGGTAGATGAAAAAAATAGACAGATATATAGTATCTAAATTTATAAAATCAGTTTTATTATCTCTTTTTGTTTTTATAGGTATTTTTATCTTATCGCGAATCTTTAAAGTTATAGGTTATGTTACTTCAGAAAGGATGACAACAATTGAGGGAGTCAGATATATGTTTGCTCTCCTTCCAAAGGTAATAGTACAAATATCACCTCTAGTGGCATTGTTAAGTGGACTGATAACAATAAATAAAATGGCTAGTAATTTAGAGATTATAGCTTTAAAAACTTCTGGAATTAGTTTTAGAAGGATAGTCCTTTTTCCAATGATTGCTATGTTTATAATGGCAGGAGGAGTTTTTTTTATAAGTAATACTTTTCAATCAAAAGGGCTTAAGATGTCTAGAGAATTAAAAAGAAAAAATCAAATAGACGACGATAAAATTCCTGTGGAAAAAAATGATGTATATCTTAGGGGAAATGGAAATTATATCTATCATTTTGATTATATAAATAGAGAAAAAAATATAGCTAAAGGGATAGAAATTATAATTTTAAATGAAAATTTTGATGCTATAAAATCTATAGTAACAGCTAGTTCAGGAAGGTATACTAATAAGGGTAACTGGGAATTAGATAGAGCTAATGAAAATAAGATAGTGGAAAAAAAAGTAGTTTATCATGATATTTATACAAATATAAAATTAAAAGATGAACCTAAATTATTTTTGACTCCTAAATATAGAAAAGATGAACTAAGTTTAATAGAATTAAGAAAGGTGTCACAAGTTTTACGAAAAACTGGTGGAGAGTATAGAGAATTTAAAGTGGAATTTCATAAAAGGATAGCTTATCCCTTTGCTTGTGTAATCGTAGGTATTTTAGGTTTGGCATTAGGAAGTAGATATGTAAGAGGTTCATCAGCTATAAATATAGCTTTAAGTATTATTTTAGGATATGCTTACTATATTGTTCAAGCTAGTTTTGAAGCTATAGCATTAGGAGGAATCTTATCGCCTTTCCTTGGAGCATGGATTCCAAATCTTATTTTTATAGGAATAGGGATAGTAGTAATGAATAAAGCAGAATATTAAAAAAAGATAGAAGAGAAAAAAGGAGACAAATTTATGATAATAGAAAGAAAATTAAAAAATGGGATTCCTGTTTTTTTTGATAAGATAGATGAGATACAATCTGTAACTATTGGAATTTTTGTAGGAACTGGATCTAAACATGAAAAAAAAGATGAGTATGGTGTATCTCATCTATTAGAGCACATGATGTTTAAAGGAACTAATAAAAGAACCGCTAAAGAATTATCTGAAGAGATAGACGATATAGGTGGAAATATAAATGCATATACTGGAAAGGAAACTACAGCTTATTATATACAATTATTATCTTCTAGATTAGATGTTGGGATAGATATTTTATCAGATATGTTTTTGAATTCTACTTTTACAGAGGAAAATTTGGAAAAAGAAAAAAAAGTTGTGATTGAAGAGATAAATATGTATGAAGATATTCCAGAGGAAAAAGTTCATGATATAAATTCTATATTTGCAATCTCTGGAGATCAAGCTAATATAGTTTTAGGAAGTATTGAAAGTGTAAATGGAATTAATAGAGAGATCTTGGTGGATTATTTTAATAGAAAATATACACCAGATAATATGGTTATATCTTTAGCAGGAAATATGGATATAAAAAAAGTTATGGATATGTTAGAAGATACAATGGGTAAGATAGAAAAAAAAGAAACTCAAACAAATGAAGAATTTCCTATGACAATAAACTCTGGAGAAAAGATTTTAAAAAAAGATACAAATCAAGTTCATCTATGTATTAACACAAAAGGGATCTCTTATCTAGATGAGGATAGATATAAATACTCTATAATTTTTAATATCTTAGCAGGAAATATGAGTTCTAGATTATTTCAAAAAATAAGAGAGGACCGTGGATTAGCTTACTCAATCTATAGTTATATGTCAAATTTTAAAGAGGGTGGACTATGTACTATATATGCTGGAACAACTTCTAAGGACTATAAAGAGGTAATTAAAATAGTTTTAGAAGAATTTGATGAAATAAAACAAAATAGTGTTACTGAAAAAGAATTAGAAAGATCAAAAAATCAATTTTTGAGTTCAATGACCTTTGGTTTAGAAAATAGTAGATCTCGAATGAGTAGATTAGCAAATTCATATTTAAGCTATGGAAAAATAAAAACAATTGAGAAAACAATAGAAGAGATAGAAAATATAAGTTGTAAAGATATAAAGGAAGTTGCGAATAAAATTTTTTCAAAGGAATATTATTCATATACTATTTTGGGAGACGTTGAATAAAAGAGGAGTTTTTTTATGGAAAAAGTAGAAGTTAAGATAATAAGAGAGGAAGGAGTGATCCTTCCAAAATATATGACACCTGGCGCAGCTGGGATGGATGTATATGCTTATATTGACAAACCTATAACTTTAAATAGTTTAGAGAGACGATTGATTCCTACAGGAATTACCATGGAGATACCATTTGGATATGAAGTTCAAGTAAGACCAAGAAGTGGACTAGCTATAAAATATGGGATCACCTTAGTAAATTCACCAGGAACTATAGATTCAGATTATAGGGGAAAAATAGGAATAATTTTGATAAATTTAAGTTTGGATAAATATACTATAAATCCTATGGAAAGAATTGGACAGCTTGTTCTTCAAAAAGTTTATAAGATGGAATTTAATGAAACAGATGAGTTAGAAAAAAGTGAAAGATCTACAGGTGGTTTTGGTCATACAGGGAAATAGGAATAAATACAGATAGGTGGAAAAAATGAAGAATAATAGAGATATAAGAGTTTTAATAAAAAAAATAAAAAAGATGAGTCATAGAATTTTATTGAATGCACTATTAGTAGCTATAATTAGTGCATTTTCAATATATAGTGCAACTTATACTAGGACTACTTCTTATTTAAAGAAAGATATTATTTGGCTTTTTCTAGGAATAGGAGTATATTTTGTATTTTCTATGATTGATTTTAAGTTATATAGGAGATATTGTAGGCATATTTATGGTATAAGTATCCTCTCTCTATTGGCAGTTTTTGCTTTTGGAGTTAGTAAATTAGGAGCTAAAAGATGGATAGACCTAGGATTTATGAATTTACAACCTTCAGAATTTGCAAAAATATTTATGGTTTTGACATTTTCTGCTCTTTTAGTGAATAGATATAAAACTAATTTTTCAGGTTTAAAAGATGTAATAAAAACTGGAATTCATATTTTACCTGTTTTTATATTGATATTAAAGCAACCAGATCTAGGAACTGCACTTACATTACTAGCAATATTTGGAGTATTAATATTTGTTCATGGGATAGATTTTAAAACGATAGTTATAATGCTTGGAAGTTTAATTGCTTTTGTTCCTTTTGCTTATTTTTTTCTTTTAAAAGAATATCAACAAACAAGGATTTTAACATTTTTAAATCCTGAAAAAGATCTTTTAGGAAGTGGATGGAATGTAACTCAATCTATGATAGCAGTGGGTTCAGGAGGGTTATTTGGGAAAGGTTTATTTCAAGGAACTCAAAGTAAACTCAAATTTTTACCTGAGTCTCATACAGATTTTATAGGTGCTGTTTTTTTAGAAGAAACAGGGTTTATAGGAGGAGTTGTGTTGGTAACTTTATATTTTTCATTGATCTATAATATAGTTAGGATAGGAAATAATTCTAACGATGAATATGGTAGATTAATTTGTTATGGAGTAGCAGCTATAATATTTTTTCATACTACAGTAAACTTAGGAATGATAATAGGAATTATGCCAGTAACAGGATTACCACTTCTTCTAATGAGTTATGGAGGAAGTTCCTATATATTTACCTTTATGATGTTAGGGATAGTTCAGAGTGTAAAAGTTCATAGTGATAAATATTAATCGGATATTATAAAAAATAAATAAGATAAAATAGTTAAACTTTAGAAATGATTTTAATTTTTTAACTTTTTTAGTTGACTATTAGTTTCCTTTTTTTCTTTCTCATCTTGAGGAAATTAGTGAAATATGATAAAATATTAAATAAATATCATATAAAAAAAGAGGTAGTTATGAAAAAATTATTTGAAAGTAATAATTTGAATTATGAAGAAATTTCAAATATGATATCTAATGGTTCTCTAATAATCTATCCAACTGACACAGTGTATGGATTAGGTTCTAGTATTGAGAATAAAGAAGCATTAGATAAAATTTATACAGTAAAAAATAGAGATAAAAAATTTCCACTGATAGCTCTTTTGAGTGATAAAAAATATGTTGAAAAAATAGCTCTAATAAATGAGATAAATAGAGAAAAAATAAAAAAATTAATGGAAAATTTTTGGCCAGGAGGGCTAACAATAATTTTAGATAAAAAGAGTATAATTCCCTCTAATATGGTATCTAATGGTAATAGTATAGGGGTAAGGATTCCAAATCATAAAATCTCCATAAAAATTATAGAAAGTTGTGGTGGAATATTAGCTACTACTAGTGCGAATATATCTGGGGAACCTAGTCCTAGATCGTACAATGAACTTAGTGAAAATATAAAATCTAAGGTAGAGATAGTAGTAGATGATGATGGGATACTTAAAGGGGTAGAGTCAACTATAATCGATATGAGAACTACTCCTAAGATATTACGGGAGGGTCACATCGCACGAATAGTCATAGAAAAAATAATCGGGAAAGTAAAATAATGGAGGGAATATGAAGGCACAAAATATGAATGATATGCAAATGAAAAATATGTCAGGTATGATGGGTATTCAAAATGCTATGCAAAGAATTGGAAAAGGAAAAAGAAAATATACAGTAAAAATTTCTAAGCATAATAAAAAGTTTTTAGGAAAATTTGTAGAGGAAATTCAAAAACAAATGGGTTCTGAAAATAATCCTCAAATGAAAGGTGTTTTAAATTTTTTAACATATTTAAAAGTCGAATGTAATAAAAAAACTACAACTGAAATTAAAATGAGTTTTGATGAACTAGAATTTTTGAAAAAAATGGTTATAGATTCTGTTAAAGGAATGGAAGGTATGACTTATAAATGGTATCAAATTATTAATAAATTAATGGTAAAAACAATGATTAGATCTAATAGAAGTTTATTAGAAGAATTAAAATAAATAGAAAACTAAAAAAGATGACTCTTGTAATTTATAAGAATCATCTTTTTTTATTGATTAAATTTACATTTTTACTTGTTTTATTACGTCTATGATTGTTCCATCTCTATATTCAACAATTCCTACTATAGTGTCTAAATACTCAGGTTTATTACCTTTAGCAGTAAGATGTTCTATCTTATCTTTTAATTCCTCTATAGAAATTAAATTTATCTTATCTTTTAAGATCTTGATTAAATCTGTTCTTTTAGGATTTATACAGATACCTCTTTCTGTTACTAATATATCTATTGTTTCTCCAGGAGTAACAACATTTGTAACTTTATCTACTACGATAGGGATTCTCTTTCTCATAGTGGGAGCAACTACAATCGTTAATTTGGCTCCAGCAGCTGTATCTGGAGCTCCTCCTAGTGCACCCATAATCATTCCATTTGATCCTGTTAAAGAGTTAATATTGAAGTCAGTATCTATCTCTGGAGCCGATAGTACCATTATATCTAGTTGGTGAGCAGAACAAGCCTTGTTATGAGGATTAGCATATGTTGATGCTGACATCTCTATATGGTTTGGATTTTCAATAAGTGATCCTACTGCTGCACTGTCTAATGTTTGTATATCTAATATAGCTTTAAAAAGTCCATCTTTCATTAAGTCAACTAAGTAGGCTGTTGAGCCACCAGCTGCAAATGATCCTGTTATGTTATTATTTTCCATGTGATTTCTTAAAAATTTACAGACAGCTAAAGAAGCTCCTCCAGACCCTGCTTGAAATGAAAAGCCTTCCTTTACTATTCCTGATTGGATAAGTACATTAGCTGCTTTTTCTGCAATAAGTAATTCCAAAGGATTTTTTGTAACTCTAGTTGCTCCTGTAGCTATCTTACTAGGATCACCTATTTCATCTACTTCAACTACATAATCTACGTCAGACATAGATATGGATATATTATTCAATGGAAAAGGAACTAAATTATCTGTAATAGCTATCACTTTTTCTGCATATTTAACATCCACAAGTGGATATCCTATAGCTCCAAATGCACTTTTACCTTCCATACCGTTTAGGTTACCCATAGGGTCACATGCAGGTGCAGCTACAAAAGCCACATCTATAACTACTTCTCCAGCTTCTATTGCTCTAGCTCTTCCACCATGAGATCTAAATATTACTGGTTTTCTAAGTATATTATTTTCAGCTATTTCTTTTGCTATCTTTCCTCTTAGTCCAGAAGTTTCTAGTCCAGTTACTACACCATTTTTTATATGATCAACTAGAGATTCATGTGCTTTAGTAATTGATGAAGCACAAATAGTAAGATCTTTAAGACCCATTTCTGCTATGACATTCATTACCATATTTAGAACGTAGTCACCATTTCTTAGGTGATGATGAAATGAAATAGTCATTCCGTCTTTTAATTCTGATTTTTCAATAGCTTCTTTTAGACTAGATAATAATTTATTATCTCCTGGTCTTGATCCTGTTTTCAAAGGAGCATATTTTCTTCCTTTTATTTCTCCTTCAAATACTCCTTTATATGGAGTCGTTTTTCCATATCCTTCTATATAATTTGGTATCTCTCTACCAACTTTATTTATTGATGCTTTGCTTTCCATTCTGACCTCCAAAATTATTTAATAAGTCCTGCACCTTTTGCTAAACCTACAATTTTTTGTGCTTTTGCAATGATAGGAATATCAATCATTTTTCCATCAATTTGCATTACACCACCATTTTCAATATTTGCTTCTTTGGCTGCTGCTACAATTTTTAATGATTTTTCTACTTCTTCCATAGATGGAGTCATCATTTCATGTACTGCTTTTACTTGAGATGGATGAACACATGATTTACCTACAAATCCTAAATTAATAGTAGATTCTACTTCTTTTTTAAATCCTTCTAAGTCTCCAAGGTCAGCCCATACAGTATCCATTGCATCCACTTTTGCTAGAGCTGCTGCTACTACTATCTGAGTTCTAGCTCTAAATATCTCTGCACCACCTTTAGTTCTAACTGCTCCAAGTGATTTAGTGTAATCTTCTGACCCAAATGAAATAGAAACTATTCTATCTGAACACGCTGCGATATCTTTAGCATTTTCAACTCCTAAAACAGTTTCTAAAGAAGCTTGTATTTTTACAGAACCTTTTTCTATTCCGTGTTCCTCTTCTAATTCATCTAATAGGGCAGAAAGTTCCTCTATATGTTCTACAGTTTCACACATAGGAAGTCTCATTCTTCTAAGACCTGCTGGAACTAGTGTTCTTACATCTAGCTCTCCAAAAGGAGCCTTAGCATTTGTTGGAGTTCTAAGGGGATTAATTCTTGCAAATACTTCACAATTTCCATAGTCTACTACTTTTAATGCTTCTGCAAGTAAATTTCTTGCGGCATCTTTTTCATCTATTTTTATAGCATCTTCTAGATCAAAAATAATACAATCTGGTTCATATATTGGTGTATTAAATAATAACTTTGGATTATTTGCAGGAGCAAATAACATAGTTCGTCTTAGTTTTTTCATTAATTTTTCCCCCCATTTTTCAAAGCTCTTTCAATGGCTGTTTTTGTTCTACCCTTTATTACAAAATCAAGGGCTCCAAAGTCTTCAACGATTACACTTGCATTTTCAATGTTTAATTCATTTAAAGATTCTCTTACTGCTTTTTCCATATAGTTTCCAAACATTTTTTTTAATTTTGATTTAATTTCTATAGATATTCCTGTTACATCTAGATCTACGCTTACTAAAGCATCAGATGCTTTTTCATTTCCACAGATTCCTTTCATATTTTAATCTCCTTGTAAATATTTATTGTTTTTATATTAAAATTTTAATTTTAATTTTAAT
>DDQV01000045.1 GCA_002342785.1 Fusobacteriaceae bacterium UBA2433
TTTCCTTTTTTTATTTATTCTTTTGTTAATAATGTTTCAATTGTATCTAAAATTTCAAAAGGAACTTCAAGTTTTTGTAATTTTTCTTCGTTAGTTTCTCCAAATAAATCGTAACAACTAAGACAATTATTTAATTTTTTTACTCTAACATTTAAGCTATCTCTTAATTCTGAAAGTTCTATCTTTTCTAAATCTTTTCCATTGTTAGTAGCATATAAAAATATTTTACCATCTTGATTTAGAAAAGCACTTTTTATATACTGAATAGATGTTTCCATAAAGTTTTTTTCTACTATAAGTTTCTTTTTTACTAAATGCATATTTTTATCAACTCCTCTCTTTTTTATTTATAATTATATTATATATAATATAATGGCTTATACTATTAATATTAACTCTAATTTTTTAATAAGTCAATAGTTTTTAATTAAAAATTAAAACTTTAAATAAAAAAATAATTAAAAATTAGAATTTATTTATAATGAATTATTTTTAATAAAAATTGTTAAAAAAATTTGAAATAAAAAGAATATATACTATACTATAGTGTAAGGTTATTATATTAATGTTATCTCCGAGTGGAAATTTCTAAGGATATTTTTTATCTATGAAATAACACCAATGGGTCTTTTGGGAAACTGAATTTCCTCCCGTATTTGAAAAGGAGTAGATCAAAAATAAGGAGGAACGTATTATGAAAATTTGTAGAATTGATATGAGTACTAAGACTATTAATTTTGAAGAGGTAAAATCTGAATATGTAGGATTAGGTGGAAGAGGATTTACATCTCGAGTTATATCAGATGAAGTTAATGCTATAGCTCATCCACTAGGTAAAAATAATAAGTTAGTAATAGCTCCAGGACTTTTTGCAGGAACTGTAGCTCCAAGTTCAGGAAGACTTAGTGTAGGAACTAAGAGTCCACTTACTGGACGGATAAAGGAATCAAATGCAGGAGGAACAGCAGCTCAAAGTTTAGCAAAATAAGGATATAAAGCAATTATTATAGAAAATAAACCTAAGAATCATGAATTGAATCTTATAAAAATAACTTCAGAAGGAATTACAATTGAGGATGCTAGTTATTTAAAGATGAAAGGAAATTATGATGTAGGAAATATTTTGAGGGAAAAATATGGTGAAAAAATAACTGTAATGTCAGTTGGACAAGCAGGGGAGATGAGATTAACTGCTGCATCAATTGCAGTTACAGATCCAGAAGGAAGACCAACAAGACATTGTGGAAGAGGTGGAACTGGAGCTGTTCTTGGCTCAAAAGGAATAAAAGCAATAGTTATAGATCCTGGAAAAATAAATAAAATTGAATACTTTGATAAAGATAAATTTAAAGCAGCTGCTAGAGTTTTTTCTAAAGCTGTATTGAATCATCCTGTATCTGGGCAAGGTTTACCAGCTTATGGAACAGCAGTTCTTGTAAATATTTTAAATGAAGCTGGAGGTTTACCAACAGATAATTTTAGAGATGGTAGATTTGAATTTGCAGAAAATATTAGTGGTGAAACGATGTTTGAAACTATTCAAAATAGAAAAGGAAAGACAACTCATGCTTGTCATCCTGGATGTATTATGAGATGTTCTCAAATTTATAATGATAAAAAAGGTGATTATCTTACAGGGGGATTTGAATATGAAACTATTTGGGCATTTGGATCTCATTGTCATATAAAAGATTTAGATTCAATAGCTAAGATGGATAGAATGTGTGATGATTTTGGAGTAGATACTATAGACACTGGAGTTGCAGTAGGAATTGCTATGGAAGGTGGATATTTAAAATTAGGTGACGATAAAGGCGCAATAGAATTAATGAAAGAAATAGGTAAAGGTTCACCTATTGGAAGAATTATAGGAAATGGTGCTGCATTTACAGGTCAAGCATTTGGAACAGAGAGAGTACCAGTAGTAAAAAGACAAGCACTTCCAGCTTATGATCCAAGATCTGTAAAAGGACAGGGAGTAACTTACGCTACGACTCCAATGGGAGCAGATCATACGGCAGGATATGCAGTTACATCTAATATATTAGGAATAGGAGGAGTTGTAGATCCACTAAAAAAAGAGGGACAAGTAGAACTATCTAGAAATCTGCAAATAGCAACGGCAGTTTTAGACAGTCTAGGTTTTTGTATATTTGTAGCTTTTGCTATATTAGATGATGAAACAGCCTTTCCTGAAGTAGCTAACATGATAAATTCAAAATATAATACTAATTTTGATATTAATGAGATCCTTGAAAGTGGAAAAGAAATATTAAGATTAGAAAAATCATTTAATGAAAGAGCAGGAATAACAAAAGCTCAAGATAGACTTCCTGAATTTTTTAAAGAGGAACCAGTGGCACCTCATAATGTAATTTTTGATATTACAGATGAAGAATTAGATAAAACATTGGAATTTTAGGAGTATCAAATGAAAAATATTAATATAGAGTTGAGACTTTTTGCTTATCTGAGGGAACTACTTCCCTCAGAGAGTAGGGGATTAAAAAAAATAAAAATAAAAGATAATCTAACAATAGATAAACTAATGGATGAAATTGGAATTGTTGAAAAAGAAATTATGATAGTTATGATCAATGGTTTAAGAAAATTAGATTATAGTAAAACCATGAATGAAGGAGATAGAGTTGCAATCTTTCCACCTGTGGGAGGAGGATAAGATGGATAGATATTCTAGAAATCAAAAGATGATATCTTTTGATGAACAAGAAAAAATATCTAGATCTACTGTGGCAATCTTAGGTCTTGGAGGATTAGGTGGTTATCTAGTTGAGATGTTTACAAGGATAGGAATAGGAAAACTTATCCTTGTAGATTATGATAAATTTGAAGTAACTAATTTAAATAGACAAATCATTTCTACAGAGGTTAATTTAGGATTATCAAAGGTGGAAGAAGCAAAAAAAAGAGTGGAAACTATAAACTCAAAAACAAAAATTATAAAAATTAATAAAAAGATTTCCCAAAATAATATAGATGAAATTATAAGAAAAGCAGATATAGTAGTAGATGCACTAGATTCTTCTAAATTAAAAAAAATTGTAGAGATCTCTTGTAACAAAAATAAAATTCCAATGGTTCACGGAGCTATAGGAGGCTGGATAGGTCAAATAGCAGTGATAATGCCAGGGGATTTTATTTTAGATAAAATTTATAAAGAGGATAATCTAGAAAATAAGATGGGAAATCCTAGTTTTACACCTGGATTAGTTGCTTCTATTCAAGTAGGAGAAGTTATTAAGATCTTATTAAATAGAAAAGGATTATTAAATAATGAGATATTATATATCGATCTTGAATATAATAGTTTTACAAAATTAAAGATATAGATATAAAAAAAGACTCTTAAAAGGGTCTTTTTTTATACCTAAAGTTTGATACCTATTGTAATATATACTATTTTATTATAGAATATATAGATTAAAGAGAAATTAAATGATAATTATATTGTGGACTGTAACTTTATAAAAATGTATAATATAGAAAAGAATAATTTATTACGAGCATAGGAGAAAAAAATGAATATAAAAGAATTTAAACTTGGAATGATGCCAACAAATAGTTTTTTAGTTTGGAAGGAGAAAGAAGCTATTTTATTTGATTGTGGCGGAGATGATCTATCAAAATTAGAGAGTTTTATAGAAGAAAAAAATTTGATTTTAGAAAAAGTTATTTTTACCCATGGTCACTATGATCATATAGGTGGACTATTAAAATTAAAGGAGATCTATCCTGATGTAGTTGTATATATAGGAAAGGAAGAGGAAGAATTTTTAACAAATTCTGATTTGAGTCTTTCAAATTATTTAATCAACAAAAATTTTAAATATAAAGATAGCTATAAAACTTTAAAAGATGGAGATATTATAGATGGATTTTTAGTGATAGATACTCCTGGACATACTCAAGGGGGAAAAAGTTTTTTTCATAAAGAATCAGGAATAGTAATTGTAGGGGATACTATGTTTAAAGGAAGTTATGGAAGATATGATCTACCAACTAGTAATGGAAAATCTTTATTTGCGAGTTTGAAAAAATTATGTGATATCTTACCATCTGATACAAGAGTTTACAATGGTCATACAGAAATGACCACTATAGGGGAAGAAAAAAAGAATTTGACCATAAATGGAATTATATAGGGGAGGAAGGATGACAATAGAAAAAGCAACTTTACTACTAAAGATGATGTCTAATCCAATAAGATTAGGAATATTAAGAGAACTAATACTTAGAGAAGAAATTTGTGTAGGGAATTTGGAGGAGATCTTAAATGTATCTCAATCTAGTGCTTCTCAACATTTAGCACATTTAAGAAATTCAGGGATAGTAAATTCAAGAAAAAATGGTAAAAAAGTTTGTTATAAAGTTTCGGAAGAAAGTGTAAAAGAGATCTTAAAAATATTAGATATATCATAGATATAGATAAAATTAATAAGTAATTTAGAAATAAGCAGATTATTTGTCTGCTTATTTTTATATATTAAAAAATAAAAAGA
>DDQV01000156.1 GCA_002342785.1 Fusobacteriaceae bacterium UBA2433
TACTATATAATCTATATTTGCATCTTCAAATATTTGTATAATTTCATCGTTGGCACTTTTATTTCCAGCTAATAATACAGGTATATTTATTTTTACATCTGCTATTAATTTAGCATTATGTATAATACATTTTTTATTTCCACCATCTGTTCCACCTGCTAACAATAATATATCTGCATTTGAATTTTTTATTTCCTCAATTTCATTCCTATTCAATTCATAAGAATAAGTTTTCATAACCCTAGCTCCTGCACCTAATGCAGCTTTTTTAGCAGCATCTGCTGTAAGTTCTGGAACAAGTCCTATTGCATACATCTTCAATCCACCAGCAGCAGAGGAACAAGCTATCTTTTTAATAAAATTAATCTTATCAAACTCTATATTTTTTTCTTCTATACATAATCTAAGTCTATCATATGCTTTTTTAAAACCAGTCATTATGTTATCTTCAATTGTAGTTATGTCTTTGGCTGTTGCAAGTATTTCTTCTTTATCAGCATCAACTGCTGTAAGTTTAGTGTAGGTACTTCCAAAGTCAATCAATAAGTAGACGTTCATTTCTACCACTCCCAAATTTATTAGTAATTCTTAGTTTACTATTTAATCATCCCTAAATCTTTTTTAATATCTTCTGCTGTAATTTCAATAGAAGTTCCTGGTTTGTACACTCTGTCAAATCCCATATCTAAAAATCTTTTATTTACTTCTGACCATTCTTGCTTTCCTACTACAATATTTCCACCAACATATAGCTTTACATCTTGTAATCCAGCTTCGTTACATTTATCTTTAAATCCTTGACAATCTAATTCCCCATGACCATATAATGAAGAAACGATAATTGCATCTGCATTTGTTTCTACTGCTGCATTTATGAAATCTTCTTGTGGACAAATAACTCCTACGTTGATTACATTAAATCCTTGTTGTGTCAATACGTGATCAATAATTTTATTTCCAACCGCGTGACAGTCTGAACCAATTACTCCAATTACTATAGTTTTTCCATTTTTCATTTTTAACCTCCAAAAGTTGTTTTCAGTTATTTTATTTCCTCTATAGGCCCATTCTAATCAATTTTAAAAGAAAATACAATACATTGAAATATACAAATAAAAAATAGCTATACACACTAATTATTCATAGTATATATAGCTATTATTTAATTAACGATTTTTTTTACTTTAAAATCTTACTATATATATACAATGTTAAAACATAGATGAAAATGTAACATATAGTTTCACATATGGTAGTATGAATCGTTTTAATTTTCCATTTTAATAAATGATAAGCATTGATTATATGTATAATATTTTTTTCTATTTTATTATATATTGGACTATTATTGAATTTATACTACTATAATAGTACTATTGATAAAATAGAATCTATTACAATATCTCTTACTCCAGCTAAACATGGAATCCTATTATTTTTTTGCATATGGGGACCAAATGTTACTAATATTTTATTTTTACTCAATTTATACTCTTTTGCATTTGATCTACTATCCTTTATGCCATTTCCAAATTGAATTGCACTAACTTCCTCCATAAGATCATAAATAATAGATGAAAACTCTCCTTTAATAGAATTTAGATCTAAATCATATGGCAGATCACATTCTACTACCCCTCCTATAGAATCATTAGTTCCTAACATTTTTTGAATAGCTATAGTTATATATTCTTTATTTTGATCTGCTGTACTTATTCCACCTATCTCTATAGCTAAGGCTTTTACTTCATATGGTATATGTTTTTTTGCTATAGTTCCTGCTAAAACTATAGCTGATAGTTTATCTCCATATAAATATTCAAATAAAATATCTTCCCCTGTAGTTAATTCATCCTTTATTCCTTGTAATACGTCGATCTCTTCTCTAGGGTCTACAGTAACTCCTTCCATCTTTCTCCTATGCAGATCCATTCCAAAATCATTAGGAGTAATAGATATTCCTTTTTTTGCTCCTTTAACTCTTAACTTAACACCATTTTCTATTTTTTCTATCTGAACAATTAAATTTTTGCCAAATTTCATTTTATTCCTCCGTCTCTTTTATTTTTTATTTACTATCTTTTTTATATCTTTCTACTAATTTTTGAGCTTCCTCATAAAACCATTTTTTTAAACTTAATGGCTTTATTATCTCTACATCACTCATAAAATAACAAAAATATCTTTTTATCTTCTCCTCTGACCCCTCTACTATCCAACTATTATCCAATTTTTTTATTAATTTTGGTCTATTTGTCTTCATTCTACAATATTTTTTCTTTCCATTTTCATTTAATTTTATTTCAACTGACATACCATAAGATAAAAATGGGTCAAAATTTTCTTTTACCCTCTTAAGATATTCTTTTTCTATCTCATATCTATTTTCATCTAAAATATATACATATTTTATATTACATAACTTATAATTTTTGTAAGTATCATCTATTTTTGAATAACAAAATAAATAATTACTTACCTCCATACTAGAATATAAAATATTGTATGGACTCACAATTTTTTCGATTTTTTCAAACTTAATCTTTATCTTTTTTTTGTATTTTATTCCCCTTTGAATTTTCTCAATTAATTTTCCAAATATAAACCTTTCCCTTATTACTTTAGATTGAGATATATATCCATATACTAAAGTTCTTATAAAAGAAGCTTCTGTTTCAAAATCACTTTTATTATATACTTCTGTATAAAAATCTTCATTTTCTTTATTTAAATTAAATTGAATGATCTCTTTTTCGTCCTCAAGTATATACATATTTTTTTCCATTAAAATACTATAATTTTTTACTAGATAATTTAATAAAAAATTTTTACTAATTCCAAATTCTGTAGCATCATATTTTAATATATCTCCTACATATTTAGGAATAGTAACTCTTATTTTTTTCAAGTTTACTCTTCCCTCCTTCTAAAAATTCATTTTATTAGAACACTTTATAATACATAATAACTTTATTTATAAAGTTTTTCAAGGTATTAATGGAACAAAAAATATTTATTTTTGTTAATTTAATGTTCTATATATAAATGTTATACTATCGCTAGAATAAATATGTATAGAGGTGGTTTAAAAATGAAAATCTTGAATAATATCCTAGAAACTGTTGGAAGAACTCCCATTTTAAAAATAAATAATATTAATGATACCCATGCAGATATTTATATTAAATTAGAATCCTTCAATCCTGCTGGATCTGTAAAAGATAGGGTAGCTTTAAATATGATCGAAGAAGCAGAAAAAAACGGTCAACTAAAAAAAGGTGACACAATTATTGAATCAACCAGTGGAAATACAGGAATTGGTTTGGCTATGGTCTGTGCAGTAAAGGGATATAAATTAATCATTGTTATGCCCGATTGTGTAAGTATTGAAAGAAGAAAACTTTTAAATGCCTACGGTGCTAAATTAGTTTTAACTGACGGTTCTCAAGGAATGAAAGGTTGCCTATATAAACTCCATGAACTGATGAAACAATATCCTAATAGTTTTGCACCTGATCAATTTTCAAATCCCGCTAATCCTATGACACATTATAATTTTACTGGGTCAGAAATTTGGAAAAGTTTTGAAAATAAGTTAGATATTTTTGTCTGTGGTACAGGAACTGGCGGAAGTTTTTCAGGTGTAGCAAAATATTTAAAAGAAAAAAATAATAATATTTATACAGTTGCTGTAGAACCTATGAGAGCTCCATTTATTTCTACAGGAGTTACTGGTCCCCACAATATCCAAGGAATGGGTATGAGTGCAGGATTTATTCCTGAAACATTTGATCCTTCTGTTATGGATGAAATAGCCACAATTTCCTATGAAGAAGCTCAAAAAATAACAAATAGATTAGCTAAAGAGGAAGGGGTGCTAGGAGGAATTTCCTCTGGAGCAAATCTAGCAGCTGCACTAAATCTAGCTAAACGTCCTGAAAATAAAGGGAAAAAAATCTTAACTCTTATCATGGATACAGGAGAAAGGTATCTTTCTAGTGGTATATTTTATTAATCAAATTTATAATATACTCTCCCCTAGTTTGATTATGAAAATAATTTGAGAAAAAATCTTCTTAAAAACTTATTTATTAAAAACTAACTCATGTTTGAAAGATCAAAGGGTAAGAGCTTTACTATGATATATTTTAGTTAGTTAGTTACTGATGTTTCGCGG
>DDQV01000179.1 GCA_002342785.1 Fusobacteriaceae bacterium UBA2433
TATATATATATATATATATAAGTCAAATTTTTCTATAAATCAGATTGTTTTTAAATTTAAAATTAAATTTAAAAACTATTTTTCCCCAATTAAAATAAGGCATGTATTTATTTTCTTTAAAAAAAGGCTCATTTTTTTACAAAAAAATATTGACTTTTTTTGTAAAAAGTTTTATTCTAAAGCATAAAACAAAAATATTTAAAAGTTCTTAATTAGAACAACACGATAAAAAATAAATCAAATATATGTATACTCACACTAAAAATAGAATATTTAAAAATATTTTTTATTTTATAAAAAAAGCATAAATTTAAATTTGTACAGAAATATTTTAATCAACATATATAACTTAGGAGGAAAATTATGAAATTTTTTGCAAAATTATCAAGAATTGGAAAAGCACTTATGACCCCTGTAGCCATCCTTCCAGCAGCTGGATTACTTTTAGCTTTTGGACAACCAAATGTATTAGACATACCACTTATGGCTCATGCTGGTGGGATTATTTTTACTAACTTACCATTATTATTTGCAGTAGGATGTGCTATTGGTTTAGCTAATGGAGATGGAGTTGCAGCATTATCTGCAGTAGTATCATTATTGGTAATGAGTGTGGTTATGGGAGATGTAACCAATGCAACAGCTCAAATTGCTGCTGGTAGTAAATTATATACAAGTGTAATGGGTATAGATACTTTACAAACTGGTGTATTTGGTGGTTTAATAGCAGGTATAATTGCATCTACAATGTATAATAAATTTTATAAAATAGAATTACCTGCAGTCCTTGGGTTTTTTTCTGGGAAAAGATTTGTTCCAATTGCAACAGCGTTCGTATCATTTGCAATAGCTTTAGTATTTCCTTCAATCTGGAAACCAATTGGTGTTGGATTAGCAGCTTTATCAGGAATAGGAACTAATCCCACATTATTTTCTACATTTATATTTGGAGTAGTTGAAAGAGCACTTATACCTTTTGGTTTACACCATATCTTCTACTCTCCATTCTGGTTTCAATTTGGAGAATGGACTAACTCAACAGGACAAATATTTCATGGAGACAACCAAATTTTCTTTGCTAAGTTAGCAGATAACGTTTCGAACTTTGGAACAAGTGGAGCTTATATGACTGGTAAATTTCCATTTATGATGTTTGGACTACCAGCAGCAGCATTTGCAATGATTAGGCAAGCAAAACCAGAAAAAAGAAAGATAGCAGCTGGTATATTAGTTTCCGCAGCACTAACATCATTTTTAACAGGTATCACAGAACCAATTGAATTTTCATTCTTATTTGTTGCACCTATCCTATACGGAGTTCACTGTTTATTAGCTGGTCTATCATTTATGTTGATGCAACTCTTAAATGTAAGAATTGGTATGACATTTTCAGGTGGTTTAATTGATTTTATATCATTTGGAGTTGCACCAAATAAAACTCAATGGTGGTTAGTAATTGTTGTAGGAATTATTTATGCAATAGTGTATTATTTCTTATTTACTATTATCATCCAAAAGTTTAACTTGATGACGCCTGGTAGAGAAGATGATAATGATGAAAATAAAGAAAAAGAATTAACAGTAAGTGGTGATGAATTATCTATCTTAGTTATGGCTGCTTTAGGTGGAAAAGATAACTTAGTTACAATCGATGCTTGTATTACAAGACTCAGATTAGAAGTTAAAGATGTCAACTTAGTCGATGATAATGAATTAAAAAGATTAGGAGCTTCAGGAATATTAAAAGTTGGTACAAATGGTGTCCAAGTAATCTTTGGAGCAAAAGCTCAATTTATAGCACAAGATTTAAAGGAAATGTAAATTTAATATTAACGATGAGATTTTTTAATATCTCATCGTTTTTTTTTACTATAAATATTAAGAGTATTTTTTCCTTTTTAGATATGTTAGTATATCTGTAATCTCTTTTCAAATTTAATTTTTTGTTATTTTTTACAATAACTATATTTTATTTTCAAAAAGAGTTTTTTGTCTCAAATTTTAACTTGAAATTAAATAAAGGAGGAAACTATGAAAAAAAATATATTAATTTTATTCCTAAGTTTTATATTAATAGGATGTACTAATACAGAAGAAAAAATAAATAATAAAGCAATTATAGAAATTAATAGAGGAAACTATATAAAAGCATCTTACTTATTAAATGATGCTATAAAAATAAATCCTAATTTTCTTGATGGAATGACAAATTATAGGAATATATATCCTAAAGCATTAGATCAAGCCATAATAAAAATAAATGAATATCAAAGAATCTTAGATTTTAAATCAAAAGCTTACGCTTATGAGGATCTTTTAAAATTAAAAAATAATTATTACTTTGCAGATGATATTGTTCATCAAAAATTAGGTATGAGTTTAGAGATTCCAACTATTGAGACTATTTATAAATTAAAAAATATAATGGCTGAAACTTACTATAAAGCAGGAAATGAATTAGAAAATAGAAAATTAAATAGAATGGAAAAAAGAGAAAAATATTTTCTTTACGAAAGAGGTGTAGAATTATCTCCAAAATATAGCGATATTGTAGATCGTCGTGAAAAAGCATATAAAGAAGCTTTGGTTAAAACTATGATTAAATTTTCTGAAAATATTCCTAATCTACATAAAAAGAATTTAAAAAGCCTAATAGAAGGAAATATTGCTAAAAATAAAAAAAGAACCCTCATAAGAATAGTTCCTCTCGACGACATAAAATTTACAAATGCTTGGAATAATTATAAAAGAAATAATACTATTATAAAT
>DDQV01000174.1 GCA_002342785.1 Fusobacteriaceae bacterium UBA2433
ATTTTATATAATGTGAAATTTATTTAAAAATATTAAAATTTCAAAAAATATTATTTTTATGAATTAATATAAAAGGAATTTTGAATCTTTTATTATATATATATATATTGTTAAATAATATTATAAAAAATATTATTTATTATAATATTATTCATAGGAGGAAAAAAATGATAGATTTTATACAACAATTTGGCCCTATAACGCAGGCATTTATCGCTACACTTTTTACTTGGGGAGTGACTGCAGCAGGAGCAGCATTAGTTTTCTTTTTTAAAGATGTAAAACCAAAAGTTATGGATTCGATGCTTGGTTTTGCTGCTGGAGTAATGATTGCAGCAAGTTTTTGGTCTCTTCTTGCACCAGGGATAGAGATGGCGGAAAATTTAGGACATATTCCTTGGTTGACTGCTGTAATTGGATTTATGAGTGGAGGAATTTTTATGAGGCTCATAGATAAATTTTTACCACATCTTCATCCAGGTTTAAGTATTGATAAAAGTGAAGGAGTTAAAACATCATGGCAAAGAAGCACATTACTAGTACTTGCTATAACTCTTCATAATATACCTGAAGGATTAGCAGTAGGTGTTGCTTTTGGAGCAGTAGCTGCTGGTCTTCCTTCTGCGACAATTGGGGGAGCGATAGCTTTAGCAATTGGAATTGGAATTCAAAATTTTCCTGAAGGAGCAGCTGTTTCTATGCCATTGAGAAGGGAAGGAATGGGTAAATGGAAAAGTTTTTTATATGGTCAAGGTTCAGGTTTTGTGGAACCTATTGCTGGAGTATTTGGAGCAATGTTTGTTTTGAAAATGCAAAATATTCTTCCATATGCTCTTTGTTTTGCTGCTGGAGCAATGATTTTTGTAGTGGTAGAGGAATTAATTCCTGAATCTCAAAGAAACTATGCAAATATTGATCTAGTAACAATGGTAACAATGGTAGGATTTTCAGTGATGATGATCTTAGATGTATCTTTAGGATAATTATTAAAAAAATAGTTTGTTAGGTGATTAAAGTTTAAAATTTCTTTAATCATAATAGAAAAAATAATGTAAAGGATAGTAAAGTAAATATTTTGTTATTTGAGATGGAGGAGAAAATATGACAAAATTTATTAAGAAGAAAAAATGGAAATGGTTAAAAAGTGGTATAGTTTTAGGTTTTGTTTTTATTATTGCTGTAATTTTTGTAAAACCAATTGGTGTTTCTACACAGTTTGTAATTTTTGACGGTATAGTATGGAACTCAGTTAAAGAATTAGTTGTTGAAGATGCAGGAGCTAAAAGTGGTTATTCTAGCTTAAATGCTTATATAAACAAAAGCGGAGGAAAATATGCTGAAAATATTGCTAATCCTATAAATTATAGTTTTATATTTGCATTTGCAATGATAATAGGTGGATTTACTGGTAGTAAATTATCAAATAAAAAAATAAAAAAAGAGGAAAAATCTCTTCCAAAGGTTTGGCAAGATAGGTTTGGAAAATCAATGAAAAAAAGATATTTAGTTTCTTTTTTAGGAGGAGTAATAGCATTATTTGGTGCAAGACTTGCTGGAGGTTGTACTAGTGGACATATGATGAGTGGAATGATGCAGACTTCAATTAGTGGTTATTTATTTACCCTTGGAACATTTGTAGTTGCAATACCGACAGCTATAATTTTATATAGAGGAGGAAGGCGATGAATATAAATATAATACTAGCTATTGTAATAGGATTTTTATTTGGATTTATCCTTCAAAAAATTGGAGCTTCAAATCCTCAAAGGATAATAGGAATGCTTAGATTTAAAGATTTATATTTAATGAAAGCAATACTTTTTGCTATTGGACTCAGTAATATATTATTATTTACATTTTTATTATTTGGAATTGTGGATGTATCCCATCTAAGTATAAAATCATCATATGTAGGAGTCATAGTAGGTGGCGGGATAATGGGACTTGGTTGGGCTATATCTGGATTTTGTCCAGGGACTGGATTGGTTGCACTTGGAGAAGGTAGAAAAGATGCACTTGCATTTGTTTTAGGAGGAATGATTGGAGCATTATTTTTAACTCTTATATATGGAAAGATTAAAGATACATTTTTATTTTCTGATCTAGGTGGAAAGATGACTTTAGCTGTAACTAATGCTAATGGAAGTTCTGCTTTATTTTCTGATATTCCTGGTATAGTTGTAGCAGGAGTAATAGGAATTATATTTATAGTTATAGCATTTATATTACCAGAATAAAGTTTAAATAAAAAAACTATCAAAGAGAGATAGACTTTGGATAAAGATCTATTTCTTTGATAGTTTTTTATTATTTTATTTTATAACTTAGCTAAACCTTGTTCTAAATCTGAGATAATATCATCTGCTTCCTCTAAACCTACAGAAATTCTAACTAGACCTTCAGTTATTCCTGCAGCTGCTCTTTCTTCTACAGTATAAGGAGAGTGAGTCATAGAAGCTGGATGTTGAATTAAAGTTTCTGTATCACCTAAACTTACTGCTAAGGCACAAAGTTCTAGACTATTTAATAATTTTTTACCAGCTTCTAATCCACCTTTTACATCAAAAGCTATTATTCCACCAAATCCATTCATTTGTTTTTTTGCAATCTCATGACCTTCATGTGATTCAAGACCTGGATAATATACTTTTTCTACCATAGAGTGATTGTCTAAAAACTTTGCGACCTTACCTGCATTACTGCAATGTCTCGCCATTCTAAGTTCTAAAGTTTTCATTCCCCTCATCAAAAGAAAAGCATCGTTAGGACTAATAACTGAACCAGTCATATCTTTTACACCTATGAGTCTTATTTGAGTTACAGTTTCTAAATCTCCAGCAACAAATCCAGCAACTAGATCTCCATGACCATTTAAATATTTAGTAGCAGAATGAACGACTAGATCTGCACCTAATTTCAAAGGATTTTGAAGATATGGTGTTGCAAAAGTATTATCGACAACAACTTTAGTATATTTATTTTTATGAGCTATCTCACAAACAGCAGGGATATCTACGATTTTTAAATTTGGATTTGCAGGTGTTTCTAAATAAACTACTCTAGTATTTGATCTCATAGTTTTTTCTACAGCTTCTAAATCAGAAGTATCGATAAAGTCTACTTCTATTCCAAATTTAGTTAGTCCATGAGATAAAAATGCATATGTACAACCATATAAAGTTTTATCTGCTAGAACATGATCTCCAGCTTTTAAAAGTGTCCACATAGTAGATGATATAGCACCAATTCCTGAACTAGTTGCAAGGGCAGCCTGAGCTCCTTCTAACAAAGCTAATTTATTTTCTATAACACTTGATGTAGGATTTCCTAATCTTGAATAGATATATCCACCTTCTTCTAAAGCAAATCTTCTACCACCTTGTTCTGCTGTATCAAATACAAATGTAGAAGTTTGAAATATAGGTGTAGTCAGAGCACCAAATGGATTTTTTTCTGCACCTCCATGTATTGCTTTTGTTCCAAATCCTTTTTCTTCGATTTTTTTCATTTGTTACCTCCTGATTTTATAGTTTAATTCATTATGTTAAGTTCTGTTTTAATATTAAAATATTGTTATAAGAACATACTTAATATTAAAAATGTGTGATACACTTATATTAGAATGATGCTATATTAGATGAAACAAGTCAATACGGTTGATAAAAAAACTGTAACGTAACGCTTTTAATCAATGAATATAAAGGTGTTCATATGAAGACAAAATTCTAAAAAGTGTACCATAACACTTAAAAATAATTAATTTTAGGAGTGGATAATGAAATTAAATTTTGAAATTAAAAAATCTAAAAATAAGAAGTTATATATTCAACTCTATGAGGAGATTAAAAATATAATTCTTACAAAACAAATTCTTCCAAATGAGAAACTACCATCTGTAAGACAACTAGTAAATCGATTTTCATTAAATTCAAGTACAATATTAAAAGCATATAAACTTTTAGAAACAGAGGGACATATCTATAAAATTCCAGGAAGCGGAACTTATATAAAAGATCCAAAAGAGCAGGTTGAAGACAAAAAACAAAAATTTATATTTAAATGTGGTCAGATAAAAACTAATGAAAATATTAATTTTGCAAGTGCTACTCCTAGTGTAGATGTATTCCCAACAAAAAAATTTCAAGAAGTTATTAATAGAGTTTTTAATGAAGTTGGTGGAGAAGCTTTTAAATATCATGAAAATCAAGGATTTATAGGACTGAGAGAAATATTATCAAAAAAATTAAGTCCTACATTTAAAGATATCTCTTCTGATGATATTCAAATTACATGCGGTGCTCAACAAGCCCTTGATCTAATAAAAAAATCATTATTGAAGCCAACTTCAACATTAATATTGAGCCGTCCCACATACTTTGGAGCAATTAGTGTATTTAAAGGAAGTTGTAATATAAAAACTGTAGAGATGTTAGAAGATGGATTTGATATGGTAGAATTTGAGAAGATATTGACTCATAACTATGTAGATTTTGTTTTTACCATGATAAACTTTGAAAGTCCTACAGGAATTCGATGGTCCTATGAGAAAAAAATGAAATTACTTGAACTCTCAAAAAAATATGATTTTATAATAATTGAAGATGATTGTTTGTCAGAACTTTATTTTTACGATAACCCTGTTTCAACTCTTAAAGCTTTAGATAAAGATAATAAGGTTATATATATTAAATCTTTTTCAAAAATTTTAATGCCAGGAATTAAAGTAGCTTATATGATTGTTCCAAAGGATATCTTACAAAAAATAATTGCAGCAAAATTTGCTAGTGACGTTTCAACTTCAGGTTTAAATCAAAGGGCATTAACATACCTATTAGAAGAAAATTTTTTAGAGGAATATTTTGAAAAGACTAGAAAAATTTTTAGAGGTCGATTTGAACTTATAGTTAACCTTATTGATAAGATCCCCGATTTAGAGATCTACTATCGATCTGAAGGTGGGTTTTATCTTTGGATCATCCTCCCTAATTTTGTTACAGATTATGATCTATATTTTGAATTAAAAAATAGAGGTGTTTCAATTCTTCCAGGAAGTGTTTTTTACCCAGAAAATGCTAATATTAATAGGATTCGAATTAGTTTTGCAGCAGTAACTGAGGATCAAATAAAGATGGGGATAAAAATTTTAAATGATACTATTTTATACTTTAAAAATTTTAAAAATTATTCTGATAATTTTACACCAATAATATAACTATTTATTTTTCTACAACTACTAATTTTCAATGAAAATAAAGATATTAATATAAAATTAGAAATACTTTATTTTGTCTCTCTTATTTTGATTTTAAGGTGCCTCTAAAAAGTTCCCCTTGTATTTATACATTTAAAGGATATCCACCCCTTAGAATCAAGCCTTAAAACCGTTGGTATTACTGGGATTGAGAGGCAAAAAAACAAAAAGGCTAAAAAGTAGCCTTAGTGGTATCAGAAATAGCCTTAAAGGGTCACTCAGTGGCCTTATTTTATGACAAAATTACAGTAATTAAGTTTAAATAATAGATTTTAGGGTATATTATGATATAATCAAAATGAAAACAATTTTAAATAAAAATCAAGGAGGAAGGCTGTGTTAATCTATATATTGTTTTATTTTTCATTTTATTTTGGCTTAGGTGCTAGTTTAATATATTTTTCTCAATTTTTTAGTATAATAAATATATCAGGGGAGCAGTCAGGAATGATTTTTGCCATAGGATCTCTTTTAGCAATGTCTTTTCAACCATTTTTAGGATATATTAATGATAAAACAAATAAATCTAAAGAAATATTGACAATACTAGCTAGAATTCTTCTCATTGTTTTATTACTCATGAACTTTATAAATTCATTTATTGGAATATTAATATTATATGCTATATATGCAATAGTAGTTTTTTCTGGGATGCCCCTTATGGATATAGTGACTTTATCGACTGATTATGCATTTGGAAAGATAAGGTTGTGGGGGTCTATTGGTTTTGCTGTAGGAGCTTTAGTGTCAGGAAAAGTTATAGAAATATTTGGAGCTTCTTCTTTTTTATATCTTTCAGTAATTGTTTCAATTATAACAGGGATAATTATTTTAAAAATACCTGTTATAACTAATAACTTACATGAAGATCATGAGAAAGTGGATTTAAAAAAACTTTTTAAAAATAAAAGATATATTATTTTTGTAGTTGTTGCTATGTTATTTTTAGGAACTAATAATGGACATAATAGTTATTTTGCTATTTATTTTAAGGAGATAGGTGGATCTATGGCGTTACTAGGAACTACTATTTTTTTAATGACCCTAAGTGAGGTACCTTTTATGGGAATTTCTACAAGATTAATAGAAAAAAAAGGAGTGGAGTTTGTAGTTATTTTAGCCATCATATGTGTAACTATAAGATGGGGAGGATATTTTTTATTTCCTAAACCCTCTATAATAACATCAACTTTTTTATCTCAAGGTGCCTCTGTAGGTTTATTTTTTGCTGGAGCAAATCTATTTATTCGAAGTATTGTGGAAAAAAATACTTTAGGAACAGCAATAACAATATTTATGGCCGCAGGTTCCTTAGGAGGAGTTTTTGTTCAATATGTTTCAGGAGTGATTATAGAATATTATGGAGCAATATATATATATGGATTTTTCTCGACATTAACTTTTATAGCTTTGGTTTTGATGTTTTTAGAGAAAAAAATAAAAATAAAAAGATAAAATAAAAAGGAGATTATATTTATGGCTAGAGGATATGATGAAGCAAAAGACCGAAAAAGTAAGGTATCGCTATTTGGAAAAAATTTGGTAAGAAGATCTAAATCTACATGTGAATTATGTGGTGAAACAGGTCAAAAATTAAATATTTTTGAAGTGGGGAAGATAGAAGTAGAACCTGATTTTGATAGATGTATTCATATTTGTGATACTTGTATGGATACGATAGAGAGATTAAAAAAAGCTGATGAAAATGATTTGAGATTTTTAAATCATGCTATTTGGAGTGAAGAAAATATAGTAAAAGCTACAGCAATAGATCTTATAAAACAGATTCAAGGGAGATACTCATGGATAGATGATCTATTAGATATGGTTTATATGGATGAAGAATTAGAAAAAATAATTGAAAAGATAGAACAAAAATAATAAACCTGATTTTATGGATATTTAATCTTTAAATTTTACAAAGTTAGAAAAAAACAAGGTAGTAGGAAATTTCTATTACCTTATTTTTTTTTTAATTTATTTTTGTAAGTTTTATTACAGAATCAAATTTTTTGATAATATTAAAAAAATATTTTGAGTTTACATATTTAGGTAAGGAAAAATGGATTACTTTTTTGACAAGAATATGTTCTTCATCACTTACTTCACTTATTTTTTTGTCTACTAATATTTTTATATCTTTTTCTTTCGTAATTTCTTTAATTATATTTTCTAATTTTTCATTTTGTTTATACTCTAAGATTATTTTTTTTATTTTTCTTTTTTCAATAAATGTTGTTTCAAATTTTTTTGTTAAATATGATAAAAATAATATCATGAGAGAAGCTGGAAGTATTAAATAATAAAAGCCATAACCTATTCCTATTCCTAATATTGCCACTAACCAAAGAGTTGCAGCAGTAGTAAGACCTCTTACCTTATCTCCTCCTGTCATAATTACACCGGCACCTAAAAAACCTAACCCTGATATAACTTGGGCTGTTAATCTTGTAGGGTCAGCTTTTAAATTTACCATATCTAATTCAAGACCTATTTCAGATGTTTTATTAGATATGAGAAGTTGTATCACTGAAACTATTGTTGCTCCTACACAAGCCAACATATTAGTTTTCATTCCTGCAGGTTTTCCTCTACTTTTTCTCTCTAATCCGAATAAACTACCAACTACACAAGCTATAAATATTCGAAGCATAAATTCATATAAATTTATTCCGTGCATTTCGGTTACAAATTTCATAATATCACCTCTTATTTTAGATTGATTAAAATATAATATAAATTTTTAATATTTATAAAAAAGAAGTTTTGTAAAAAAATCATTACAAAACTTCTTTAAATAATTACTATTTATTACTACGTTTTTCTAATATTCCCATTACTATTGGCGATGCCAATGATAATAAACTTATAGTTATAAGAACAATGCTTATTGGGCTACTAAAAAGTTGACCAATAACATTATTTGGATACATTAAAATAACTCTTCTTAAACCTTCTTCTCCTATAGGACCAATTATTAATGCTAGTACTATTGCAGCGGCATTCAATCCGAATTTTTTTACAAAATATCCAATTATACCAAACACAAACATAATAATTACATCAAACATAGAATTTTTTATAGCGTATGAACCTATTACACTTAGAACAAATATCATAGGGATTAAGATACTATTTGGTACTTTAGATATTTTTGCAAAATGTTTAGAAGCAAATAAACCTAAGAAAAGCATAAATATATTAACAACTATAAAGCCAGCAAAAAAAGTATAAGTTATTTTTCCGTGAATAGTAAATAAGTCTGGGCCTGGTTGTAATCCTTTAATTATAAGACCACCCATTAAAACTGCAGTAACTGAATTTCCAGGGATTCCTAAAGTTAGAGTAGGAATTAATGATCCACCTGTTACAGCATTATTTGCTGCTTCCGGACCTGCAACTCCTTCTATACATCCTTTTCCAAATTGATCTTTATTTTTAGACATTTTTTTGGCAGCATCATATCCTATAAATGCTGCTATTGTTCCACCGGCTCCTGGAAGTATTCCAACGACACTTCCTATCACTCCCGATCTTAATATTGTAGGCAATATCAACTTTAATTCTTTGAGTGAAAGTCCTTCTTCATCACCATCATTAATTACTTTCCTTAAAGATTTTTTTAATTTTTTTTCTGACAAAATAAAAACTTGTGACATAGAGAATAGACCTATTAAAGTTGCTGTAAAAGGTAAGCCATCTAAAAGATATATAGAATCCATAGTAAATCTAGATGCACCACTCATTGGATCCATACCTACAGTTGATAATGCTAGTCCAAATGCTCCAGAGAGTAATCCTTTGATAACTGATTTAGAACTAACACCTGCTATAATTGTAAGCCCAAATATTGAAAGCCAAAAGTTTTCTGCTGGACCAAATTTTAATGCTAATTTTGCTAAGGGAGGAGCAAACATATATAATGCTACTGCACTTATCATAGCTCCACCAAATGAACTTACGACAGCAGTATTTAAAGCTTTTTTAGCTTTACCTTTCAAAGTTAATTGATAACCATCGAGGGCTGTTGCAGCAGCAGATGAAGTTCCCGGTGTATGTATCAATATAGCCGAGATGGAGCCACCAAATACTGCTCCACAATATACTCCTGCCAAAACTATTAATCCTGTTTCTGTACTCATTCCAAATGTTAATGGTATTAACAAAGCAACACCCATTGCTGCAGATAATCCTGGTAATGATCCTATTACTATTCCTACTGCAACACTTATTAATGATGCCAGCAGATTGATAGGCATCACTGCATTTATAAAACCATGTAAAATTTCACTCATTATTTACTCCTTTTTTAAAAAATAATTCCTGTAGGTACTGGGACTCCTAAAAACAATTTAAATATCAAAAATAAAAAAATACAAAATATAAGCGTGACAATTATAGATGATTTTTTCTTATTTTTTAACAATATAAGAGTAGTAATCATAAATAATGAAGTTGAAATAAAATATCCTAGTATATTTATTAGAACTATATATGATATACCTGCTATTAAAACAGTAAAAAACTGAGCTGTTGCAAATTCTTCAAAAAGTTTAACTTTAAATTCATCTCCTTTTGAAAGTAAAACTTCTAATATTAACATAATAGTTAATCCTAATAATAGATACATTATAAATTTAGGATAAATTGCATCATCTGTAGATAAACTTCTAATAGAATAAGCATATACAGTTGAAATCATTAAGAATATAGCACACAATAATAAACTTCCTTTTTTTTCCATCTAATTACTCCTTTTTTTATTTACTTTTTTTTATAAAACCTAGTTCTGCCAAAGAAACTTTTAAAGATTTTTCTTGGTTATCAATAAATGTTCTATATTCTTCGCTTCCCATATAATAGATAGGAAGATTAGCTACCTTAGCTGCATCAAGATGTTTTTTTGATTCCATTACAGTTTTAAACTTATCGTGTAATATTTTTACTATTTCATCTGAAGTTCCTTTAGGAGCAGCTAATCCTCTGGCAGAACCAAATATTACCTCATATCCTTTTTCACTTAATGTAGGAACATCTTTAAAGTTAGTTAATCTTTTATCTGTAAATGAAGCTAATATTTTTAATTCTCCTGATTTTACAAGACTAGTTACTTCAGAAATTTTCGCAACTGTCGCATCGACGTGTTCACCTCTAAGAGCTGCTAACATATCTGATGATCCACCAAAAGGAATATGTTTTACTTTTATTCCTGCTAATTTTGAAAATTCTGCAGCTCCAATATGATTAGAAGCACCTGTACCATTATTTGAAATAGTTAATTCATTAACATTTTTTTTAGCATCATCTATAAATTCTTCTATCGTATTCCATTTACTATCATTTCTAACTACAAATACTCCTTGATCATAAACATAGTTGATAATTGGAACTATACTATCTTTGTCAAATTGAGCATCTCTTGTTAATGAGATGGAAACATAGTTTGGTAAGTTTATAAATCCTATTGTATATCCATCAGGTTTTGCTTTGGCAAGTTCTGTAAATCCAAGTTGTCCATCTGCTCCTGGTCTGTTTATTATAACTAAAGAATGTTCAAATTTATTTGCCGCTTCTTTTGTAAGTACTCTAGCTCCAAGGTCAGTACCTCCACCAGCTTTATAAGCCACAATTACATCTATATTTTTGCTCGGATAATTTTCTACCTTTTCTATTTCTTTTTCCTGCCCACAACCTATAAAAGCGATGAGCAATGATAAAGATCCTAAGATTTTAAAAATTTTTGATTTCATTTTATTCCTCCAAATTATTTTATTCAATACAATTTATGTTCTATAATTATATTGTGCTATAATTATAGAGTATAAATTGTTAATAAAGTGTTAATTTTTAAAAAAACAAACATTTTGTTATTTTTTTTAACAATTTCAACGAAAGGAGTTATAAAATGAAAAATAAAATGATAATTTTTATTTTTGTTATTTTTAGTTTTTCTGTCTATGGACAAAATATTTTAGTTCTTAACTATCATTTAAAAAGTATCTATGAAAGTGATCAAATTATTAAAGGTATTATTTCTAATAAAAATTTAAAACAAAATGTTTATATTGAATATCTTGATTTTGATTTTAATTCAACTAAAGAATATAAAAAAAATATACATGAATTTCTACTTTTAAAATATAAAGATATTAAATTTGATTATATTATTAATGTTAATCCATTTGGAACTTATGATTTTGAAAAAGTATTTAAAAAAAGTAAATATATCACTATCACTAGTAGGAGTTCTATTCAATCATTTGTAAATGTCACCGAAAATAACGTTGAATACTTTATTGAGAATATCCTTCGAATTCAACCGTATTTAAAAAAATTATATATTCAAGAGATCAGTTTTTATGATTTAATAAAACTAAAAAAAAAATATCCACATGTTGAATTTGAAATGATATATTTAGAAGATAAAATTGGACTAGCATTACTTGATTTACTGAGTTCTAAAGATGGCCTTTTACTTGTAAAAGAGATTAAAGATGAAGCTATTATGAATAAGATTGCATCTCTTAATAATCCTGTTTATGCTTTTAATTTACCATTAAGAGATGAGTATTCTGTGGTGTTTAGAGAAGATTTTTTTATGAAAGGTCAACAAATCATAAACATACTTAACAATAATATTTTTAATATTAAAGATAATGATGTTAGACTTTTTAGTTCCTTTTATTCTTTTAATGATGAACATTTAAATCGATATAACATATTTTATCGAAATCTTTCAGAGCGGGTTGATTTTTTTAACCAGAGTGATTTTTTTATCCTTGTAAATAGAAATAACCTCATTAAATTTTCATTTTTTGTTTTAATAATATTTCTTTTTCTTTCAATTTTTATTTTAATAAAATGGAAATCATTAATAAAAAAATTAAAAGATTTAAAAACTGAAGCTGAAAAAAGTAATGAGATAAAAGGAAAATTTTTAGCAAACATGAGTCATGAAATTAGGACACCATTAAATGAAATAATAGGAATGACAGATATAGTAAAAGTAGATCTTCTTCAAGAGACAAATAATACTAAGATAAAATTAAATATAATTGAAAATAGTGCAAAACATCTTTTACATATAGTTAATGAAATTTTAGACTTTAGTAAAATTGAAGCAAAAAAAACGATACTTTTAGAAATAGATTTTAATATTATTCAATTATTAAAAGAAATTAGTGAGCTTTTTTCAAATTCTATTCAAGAAAAAAACGTACAACTTTATTTTTATTTTGATAAAAATATTCCCAATCAAGTTAGAGGTGATTATCAAAAGATAAAGCAAATTTTAATTAATTTAATAAACAATGCTATTAAATTTACTCCTAATGGAGAAATAATAGTTAAAGTAAAAATGTTAAAAAATTTAAGTGAAGAAGGATGTAGGGTTATTTTTTCTGTGATTGATACTGGAATTGGAATTTCTCAAGAGAAGAAGATTAAATTATTTGAAAGTTTTACACAATTAGATGATTCTTATAGTAGAAAATATGGCGGTACTGGTTTAGGATTAAGTATTTCAAAAAAATTTTTACTCTCCATGAAAAGTGATATTTATTTTAAAAGTCGTCTTGGAAAGGGAAGCATATTTTATTTTAAATTAAAGTTAAAAGTAAGTGATAATAAGAATTATAATTTTAATACTAAAAATTTTTATATTATTGTTGATAGTGATAAAGCTATAGTAAAGCATGTTAATAAAATGCTTACTGGTTATAATATTTCATATATAAATTTTTCTGACTTTTCTGAGTTCAAAGAATTTTTTGAAGATATTGTTATTGATAAAAATATAAAGTTTATTGTTTCAGAAATGATATTTATGACACATAAAAATTATTTTTTAAAATCTATTTCTCAAAATGATTATAAAAAAATTAAAATTTTAACTAAATCATATAAAAATTTAGATTTTTTTGAGTCATTAAAAATAAATTATTCTTTTAAAACCCCACTATTTCAAAATGATTTATTAAAATTTGAACAAGTAAAAGTTAAAAACTACAAGAAAAATCAAATAAATTTAAACAAAAAAGTTCTTATTGTAGAAGATAATCTTATAAATGCAAAGGTTTTAATTCATTATTTAAAAGAATTAGGAGTAAGTGCTGATCATGCTAAAAATGGTTATGAATCTTTAGAAAAATTAAAAAATAAACAAAATTATAATTTAATATTTATGGATATTCAACTTCCAGAAATTAATGGTTTTGAGCTTACTTCGATCATAAGGAAGAAAAAAATAGATATTCCGATTATTGCAGTAACTGCAAATGTATATAGCGGTTATAAGGAAAAATGTCTATCAAACGGAATGGATGATTATATTTCAAAACCAATTATTTTTGAAGATTTAAAAACTTTGGTTCTTAAATATCTTTCAAATGATCTAATTGATATTAAGTTTTTAGAAACTCTTTATGGAAAAGATACTTTTTTTGTTCTTGTAACTACATACCTGGATTCTTATAAAAAAGTTTTAAAAGACCTAGAAACAGCTATAAATGATAGGGATATTGATCAAATAAAAAAACTCTCTCATAAAATTTGTGGAATATTGGGAGATTTGAGAACAGAAAAAATCGTTAAAATTTTTAGAGAGATAAGTTCTAAAAATTTAAGTATAGAAATTATAGAATCCCTTTATTCAGAAGGAATAAAACTTATAAAGATAATAAATTTTCAACTAAGAGAGGTGAAAAATAATGAATATTTTAGTTGTAGAAGATAGTATGTCGACTAGAAATCTACTGATATCGATTTTAAAAAAAGAAGGTTATAATATTTTAGGATTTTCATCTGGAACTACTGGTTTAAATTATTTAGCTAATAATACTGTTGACTTTATACTCTTAGATATAAATCTACCTGACATAAATGGTTATGAGATTAGTAAAAAAATAAAGTCGAATCCTAATGTTTATGGGACACCTTATATTATAGTTCTTACGTCTAAAATTAATACTGAAGACGTTATAGAAGGATTTAAAAATGGTGCAGATGATTATTTAAAAAAGCCATTCAATCCCGAAGAATTAAAATTAAGGATTAAAGCTGCAAGTAGAAATTTTATGTCATTTGAACATACTTATATCTATAAAACTATAAGTATCGATCCTAATTCCCAAGTGATTACATATGAAAATCAATTAATTAAGGTTACAAAAACAGAATTTAAGTTACTTTTATATTTTATGAAAAATATAAATATTGTACTTACAAGGAGAAAAATATATATAAATGTTTGGGATGATTTATATTTTGAAGGTAATCGGACTATAGATGTATATGTCAGAAGATTAAAGATAAAGATTCCTTTACTCAACGAATTTCTTGAAAATGTTAGAGGAATTGGTTATAAATTGAATTGATAAAATAATAAAAATATCTTTTTAAATTATTTAATATTTATAAAAAAATGTCTAATCCAAAGGGAATAGACATTTTTTTATTTTCATCTATTATCTATACAGACAAAGATATGAAATTTCATCTTCTACTTTTACTAAAAATGAACTATTTGCTTCTACTTCAAAGGTATTTCCTGTTGTGATCTCTTGCCACTCCTCAGTATTAGGTAACTTTACTGTCATCTTTCCAGAAGTAACAGTCATATATTCTTTCTTAGATGTTCCAAACTTATATTCACCTGGAGCCATAACTCCTATTGTTGCGGGTCCCTCATTATTATTAAAGCTAACAGATTTTACTTTACCATCAAAATATTCATTGGTGTTAAACATTAAACTACCTCCTGTTATTATTGTATTAATATAAATTTTCTCATAGTAGTCTAGATACTGTCAAGGATATAAAAAAAATAACATAAAATATTATCTTAATTAAATAATGATTTGTCTCATATTTTATTTCGTTTTATATAAAAACACTAATTTTTTTATATTGTTTATGATATAATAATAGTTGGAAATATAAAAATAAAAAGGAGATAGAGTCATGGCTAAGTGGAAAGGTATAAGTAAAGCAAGGAAAAATAATGTGCCAGAATTTGGGAAGGAATTAGTAAGAAGATCTAAATCAACTTGTGAACTGTGTGGAGAATCTAATAGGAGTCTCAGTGTATATGAAGTTGGAAAAACTGATGAAGAAGCTGATTTAAAAAGGTGTGTACATATATGTGATGAATGTAAAAATACAATAAAAAATTTAGATAAAGCCACTGAGTATGACTTGAGATTTTTAAATAATGCAATATGGAGTGAGGAGATTGCAGTGAAAGCTACAGCAATTCATATTATTTCTGAGTTAGAAAATAAAGATAGATATCCATGGATAGAAGATCTATTAGATATGATTTATATAGATGATGAATTGAAAGAGATTTGTGAAAAGATGAAGCATTAAAGGGGGAAACTTATGATAGATTTGCATATGCATTCTACATTTTCAGATGGAACATTGACTCCAACACAGCTAGTAGAACGAGCTAAAAAAAATAATATAGAGGTAATGGCTATTACCGATCATGATAATATAGACGGTTTAGAAGAAGGAAGAAAAGAGGCAGAAAAAAAAGAAATAATTTTTGTAAATGGGATAGAGGTATCGGCAAATTTTTTAGATAAAGATATTCATATATTGGGATATTTTTTAAATTTAGAGGACAAAGAATTTTTAGATTGGTTAAAGAATTTACAAGGAAAAAGACATAACAGAACTTTAAAGATCTTAAAAAAATTAAGTACCTTAGGAATTGAAATAAGTTTAGATGAAGTGAAAGAGGAAGCTCTTGGAAATGTAATAGGGAGACCTCATATAGCTAAGATGATAATAAAAAAAGGTTTTGCATCTACTATGGATGAAGTTTTTGATAGATATCTAGGAGATGGAAAGCCTGCATATATTCCTAAAGTAGGAGTTGATATGGTCGAGGTAGTAAAAAAATTAAAAGCTAATGAAGCTATAGTTATTTTGGCTCATCCTCATCTTATATCTCATCCAGATGATACAGTGGTAAATATAATAGATATGTTAGTAGAGAATAAGTTAGATGGATTAGAACTATATTATCCAAATATAGATCCAAAGAAAAGAAAAAAATTATTAAAGATAGCTAAAACAAGAGATCTTCTATTAACAGGTGGCTCTGATTTTCATGGGCTTAATAGACCAGGGATAGATATAGGAAGTGGAAATATTTCAATGGAAATATATCAAAATATGATAGATAGAAAAAAATTATAAAATTAAAAGAAAAAAATTGACAAAAAAAGAAAAAGGATATAGACTACATTTGAGATAAGAAAAAGACAATTGAATAGAAAGCTGGGGGAGCCATGTGGCTGAGAAGTATTAAATTACTGACCCTTTGAACCTGAATCTAGTTAGCACTAGCGTAGGAAAGCGGAGTTTTTTTATAAAATTAATAGTAGATTATATTTTTTTTAAAAGCAATTTATAACCGTATACCTGTGGGTATGCGGTTTTTTTATTATATAAAAATTATAGGAGGATAGATGGAAATAATTTTAAATGGTGTGATAAAAGAAGTAGATGCAAAAAATATCTATGACTTAGTGAAAAGTTTAAATATCGATAGTGATGGTGTGGTAGTTTTGCATAATGATGAGATAGTAAAAAATAAATTTTGGTCAACTAGTAACTTGGAAATAAAAGATAGCGTAGAAGTTTTATATTTTGTATCGGGAGGATAGTAATGGATAAATTAATATTAGGTGGAGTTGAATTTGAAAGCAGATTGTTAACGGGAACAGGAAAATTTTCTTCTAAAGATGAGATACCAAAGATGTTAACAGAGAGTGGATCACAGATAATGACCATGGCACTTAGAAGGGTAAATTTTAATAATAGTGATGAGAATATATTAAATTATATTCCCAAAAATATTACTTTGTTACCTAATACTTCTGGAGCTAGAAATGCAGAGGAAGCTATAAAAATAGCAAGGATAGCAAGAGCAGCAGGCTGTGGAAATTTTATTAAGATAGAGGTAATAAATGATATGAAATATCTTATGCCAGATAATGCAGAAACTATAAAAGCAACAAAAATCCTAGCAGATGAAGGATTTATAGTTTTGCCATATATGGTTCCAGATCTAATAGCAGGACAAAAATTAAAAGAAGCTGGAGCAGCAGCAGTTATGCCCCTTGGATCACCTATAGGATCAAATCGTGGAATTGAGACAAAATCAATTATAGAGATAATGATAGAAAATATAGATCTCCCAATCATAGTAGATGCAGGAATTGGAAAACCATCTCAAGCAGCAGAGGCTATGGAGATGGGAGCAGCAGCAGTTCTTGTAAATACTGCAATAGCATGTTCACCTAATCCTGCTTTAATGGGAAAAGCATTTGCACTAGCAGTAAAAGCAGGAAGGATAGCATACAATGCAAAGATGGCAGAAGAAAGTAGATATGCCAATGCATCTTCACCATTGACAGGATTTTTACACAATAATTAGATAGAATTTTTTTTGAAAAATATTAGGAGGAAAGATGTCATTTTATAAAGAAGTAGAAGATTTAAAAAATTTTGATATAGAAAAATATATAGAAAGAATTACCCATGAAGACATAAAAAAATCTATAGAAAAAGAAAAATTAACTAGATATGATTTTTTAAATATATTATCTCCTAAAGCTAAAGATCATATAGAGGAGATGGCAAAGGTTGCTCAAAAAAAAAGTATACAACAATTTGGTAAGATAATAAGTTTGTATATTCCAATATATATATCAAATTATTGTACCAATGAGTGCACCTATTGTGGATTTAATAAAAATAATAAGATAGATAGAAAACATCTCAGTTTAGAAGAAATAGAGATTGAAGCAATAGAAATTGCAAAAACAGGGATAAGACATATCCTTCTTTTAACAGGTGAAGCAGAAGGATTAGTAGGAATAAAATATATAGAAGATGCAGTAAAAATATTAAAAAAATATTTTGATTCTGTAGTCATAGAGATATATCCATTAGATACAAATGAATATGAAAGATTAGGAAAGATAGGTGTAGATGGGTTAACAGTATATCAAGAAGTTTATGATGAAAAGATCTATAAGAGTGTTCACTTAGGAGGGGAAAAATCAGATTATATGTGGAGATTAGAAACTCCAGAAAGGGGAGCCAAAGCAGGACTTAGAAGTATAGGTATAGGACCATTATTTGGATTAGGAAATTTAATAAAAGAAGCATATTTATCGGGCCTTCATGTTGAATATCTGTCAGATAAATATTTAAATAGTGAATTTTCTATCTCACTTCCTAGGATAAATGAAGCTGAAGGTGGCTATAAAAGTAAATATATCTTAGATGATCCTACTTTTGTTCAATTTCTTTTAGCCTATAGATTATTTTTACCTAGAGCAGGGATAAATATTTCAACTAGGGAGAAAGCTAAGTTTAGAGATAATCTAATTGGACTTGGAGTAACTAAACTTTCAGCAGGATCAAAAACCAATGTAGGAGCCTATAGTGATATTGAAAAATCTACACCACAATTTGAAATTTCAGATACTAGAAGTGTTGCAGAAACTGAAAAAGCCATAAGAGGAAGAGGTTATCAGGTAGTTCATAAAGATTGGGAATTGATTAAATGAAGATTGGGATCTTAGGAGCTGGAGGGATAGGCTCAAACGTAGCGGTAAATTTAGTAAGGAGTGGGGTATCTAATCTAAAGATAGTAGATTTTGACAGGATAGATCTATCAAATCTAAATAGGCAATTTTATTTTTATGATCAGATTGGAAGATCTAAAGTTGAAGCGTTAAAAGAAAACTTAGAGAGGATAGCACCTAATTTAAATTTAGAGATTATAGATATAAAGATTGAAAAAAATAATATAAAAAAATATTTTGATGATTGCGATATATTGGTAGAAGCCTTTGATAAAAAAGAGTATAAAAAATTATTGATAGAGGAATTTTCTAGTTCTAATAAACTAATTGTTTCAGCTTCTGGTATAGCAGATCATGATATAGAAAATATCTCAATTAAAAAATTTAGAGAAAAAATATATATAGTAGGAGACTTTAAAAAAGGGATAGAAAGATATAAAACATATTCTCCTAAGGTTATGGTGGTAGCTTCTATGATGTCAAATATTATTATGGAAAAGGGAGGATATTATGAAAAAATTTAGGATCTTAGATGCTAATATAAATCGTGCCTGTGAAGGAATTAGAGTCTTAGAAGATATTTCTAGATTTGATTTTGAAGATATAAACTCTACAAATGAACTCAGAATAATGAGACATAGTGTAAGAAAATTATTTTTATCTTTAGATCATGAGCTTTTGACTGCTCGAGATTCTAAAAAAGATATAGGGAAGATAATAAGTTCTAATTCAAAGTTAGATAAAAAAGAAGATATAAAAAATTTGGTATTTGCTAATTTTAAAAGGATCAATGAAGCTCTCAGAACTATAGAGGAGATCAGTAAGGTTATAGGAAAATATAATATTTCAAAAGAGATTGAAAATTTAAGATTTGATAGTTATGAGATAGAAAAAAATTTATCTAAAAATTTTAAAAAGATCTTGCCTAAGGGAATATACGGTATTACAGGGGAAAAATTTGCTGCTGGAAGATCTAATATAGAGTGTGTAAAATCTATGATCGATGGAGGAATAAAGATAATCCAATATAGGGAAAAAGAAAAATCTATAAGAAAAAAGATAGAAGAGATTATTGAGATAAGAAAGATGTGCCGTGAAAATAATGTGATCTTTATAGTTAATGATCATGTAGATATAGCTATCTTAGTAGATGCAGATGGAGTCCATGTAGGACAAGATGACATGGATATATCTTATGTAAGAAAATTAATTGGAGAAAATAAAATCATTGGGAGATCGACTCATTGCCTTGAACAAGCAAAACAAGCTGTGCTAGATAAAGCAGATTATATTGGGGTAGGGCCTATATTTAAAACAACTACAAAGGATAAAGATCCTGTAGGATTAGAATATCTAGAAGAGGTAGTAAAAAACATAAATATACCTTTTGTGGCTATTGGGGGGATAAAGGAAAGTAATATAGAAAGTGTAAAAAAATTAGGAGCAACTACAATATGTTTGGTAAGTGAGATTGTAGGAGCAGAAAATATTATTGAAAAAATTAAAAAACTAAATAAAATAATAAAATAAATTAAAAAAAGATTAAAATAGGAGGACAAGATGAAAAACTATACAACGCAGATGAATGCCGCTAAAAAAGGAATAATAACAAAGGAGATGAGGGATGTACTGGCATCTGAATCTATAGATGAAAAAACATTACTTCAAAAAATGAGTGAGGGGAAGATAGTAATACCTGCAAATAAAAATCATAAATCTCTAAGGGGAATAGGAGTTGGAGAGGGATTAAAAACAAAGGTAAATGTAAATTTAGGAGTGTCAGAAGATTCTTATGATTTAGATTTAGAGTTTGAAAAGGTAAAAAAAGCATTGGAATATAAAGCTGATGCTATTATGGATCTAAGTATCTTTGGTGCTACTAATGAATTTAGAACAAAATTAATAGAATATTCCGATGTAATGTTAGGAACGGTTCCTATGTATGATGCAGTAGCAAAATATGGAAAAAATATAAAAGATATGACAGTAGATGATCTATTTGAAGTTGTAGAGGAACATGCAAAAAATGGAATAGATTTTTTAACTATCCATGCAGGATTAAATAAAGTGTGTGCAGAGAGAGTAGATAATAATCCGAGATTAACTAAGGTTGTAAGTCGTGGAGGAGCTATCCTTTATGAGTGGATGAAATTAAATAATAGAGAAAATCCATTCTATGAATACTATGACAGACTGTTAGATATTTGTGTAGAATATGATGTAACTCTTAGTTTAGGAGATGGACTTAGACCTGGAAGTATAAAAGATGCAACAGATGCACCACAAATTCAAGAATTATTATTTTTAGGAGAGTTAACAAAAAAAGCATGGGCAAGAGATGTACAAGTTATGATAGAAGGACCTGGACATGTTCCTTTACATGAGATAGCTTCTAATATGCAACTAGAAAAAAAATTATGTCACGGAGCACCATTTTATGTGTTAGGGCCTCTAGTTACAGATATTGCTCCAGGATATGATCACATAACTTCGGCTATTGGAGGAGCATTGGCTTCAGCTAGTGGAGCAGATTTTCTTTGTTATGTAACTCCAGCAGAACATTTGAGATTGCCAGATCTAGATGATATGAAAGAGGGTATAATAGCATGTAGAATAGCAGCTCATGCAGGGGATATAGCCAAACAAATTCCTGGAGCAATAGAATGGGATAATTCCATGAGTAAAGCTCGGGGAGAATTAAATTGGGATAAGATGTTTGAACTTTGTATAGATCCTATAAAAGCAAAAAAATATAGAAAATCATCTAAACCTATAGATGGAGAAACTTGTACCATGTGTGGAGATCTTTGCCCAATTAAAAGAACTAAAGATCTTGTATAATGAAAATATTAGACAAAGATGATTTTAAACAAGATGAGTTTAAAATAAAATTTGTTGGGAAGATAGATAATTTTTTTATTTTAAATTCCATGTTAGAGGATATAAAAATTAGCTCAAAGGATGAAAGAGAATTAATTTTAAATATTTTTTTTAGGAGATCAAAAAAATTATTAGACAGATTGATAGATATAGTAGATCTTTTGAAGGGGAAATTTTCCTTTGAAATATATTCTTCAAATTATAAATTTAAATTTATAGATCTCTATGGAGAGGAGTTATTTGACTCTAAAGATAGGGAAAAAATCGGTAAATTTATAATAGATGATGGAAATAAAACTATTGAGATATCAAAATTTGAAAAAATATTATAGGAATAAAAAAAGATAGCGTATAATAATTGTAGGTAAAATATAAAAGAACAGAAAAAAAGAGACTCCTAATATGTTAAAATTGATTCACTACAAAAAATTCAATAAGGAGATCTCTATGGGAAATATTATACTACAATTAATTAAAAAATACATCAATTTTGAAAAAAATATGAATTTTGTCAATATGATTTCTATGATTCAGAATAACTCTCATCTTTTTTTTGGTGAGCTCATGACCGCTGTTCTTGAACATATTGACGTTGAAATTATGTTATCACTTGAAAGAAAACGTTCCTGGAGAGTTATTAAAATTACAAAAAGAACTATTAGAACTATTGTTGGAACAGTTACCTTTAAACGTCGATATTATCAAAATAAACACACTGGTCAATATGCTTACTTATTGGATCAAGCTATTGGTATATTGCCGTACCAAAGATTAGGAGTCCTTTTAGAGTCTAAATTATTAGATTTTACTAATACACTTTCATATGAAAAAGCAGGAGAAATGGTTATAGACTTTGATACAATTTGTAAACAAACTGTTAAGAATATTGTTTCTAAATTCGCCGCTAAAGAAAATGAATTTTTTAAAGATAAAGATGATAAGAAAATTGTTAAATCACTGTATATTGAAGCTGATGAAGATCATGTATCACTTCAAAAATCTCTAAAAAATAACGTAATTAACAAGTTGATTTATGTTCATGAAGGTAAGTCCACTGAAAGTAAAGGGCGGAAATTCCTGCTAAATAAGAAAATTTTTGCCAGTAATTTAAAGTCTCCAGAAGACATGTGGATTGAGGTGTATGATTACATTTATTCAACTTATGATACTACTAAAATTGAAAATATATTTATCTTAGGGGATGGTGCTAGTTGGATAAAAACAGGATTAGAATGGATTGAAAATAGTGAATATGTACTAGATAGCTTTCATTTAAATAAAGCAATATTACAAATATCTGGTGGGCAAAAGAAGGAAGGTACTAAGGTAACTTATGAAAAACTAAAAGGATTAATTTATTCAAAAAATAAAAAAAGTTTCAAAACATTGGCAAAGGAAATAGTCGATAAAGAAACGGGATTCACAGCAAAGACTAGAAAAGAAAATCATATGAAATATATTTTAAATCAATGGTCTGGAATAGAATCAAATTTAGACAATAAAGCCAAACATCAATTAGGATGTAGTGCAGAAGGACACGTAAGTCATATATTATCAGCTAGAATGAGCTCAAGACCTCTCAGTTGGAGTAGGGAAGGGTTGGAAGCTATAACTAAATTAAGGATATCAATATTAAATGGAATAACTAGAACAGGAATAGAAAAAACACTATTAAAAGTGAATAAAAAAATATCGCAAGAAAAGTATAAACCAGTGAAACACCTTAAAAGAATCAAGCGGCATGCAATGGAAACATTAGGAAATGTACCAGTCTTATCAATAGGAAAAGTAAATGGATTACAAACTATGATGAACGGGCTAAAATAAATCAATTAAATTAGGGGTTCAAAAAAAAACCTACAACAACTTGACACTATCATAAAAAAAATAAAAGTTGACCATATTAAATAAATTATGATATTATACTGTAAATAAATTATAAGAAAACTAAAGAAGAGGAGGGCAAGTCATGTTAATGAACATTAGGATAAGGAGAAGAAAATTACACCCAACTAAATTTATAAACAGGCTGATCTTCGGATAGACTTTTTGCAAAGATTAGAGATAGTAAAATTATATCTTTATGAGTATATTAGTATTGAAACTTTAGCCGTCAATTAATTATGACGGCTTTTTTTATCCCAAGACCTGTAGTCAAACTACATATCTTGGGATTTTTTATTAAACAGTAAAATCAGGAGGAAAAAAATGGCATACTTAGAAACACTAAAGGAAATATTTATAGAGGGTGACAGATATATGTATATCCTAAAAGGGTTGATGTTTTCTATAAATGTAACAATTTTAGCAGCAATAATAGGGATAGTATTTGGAATAGTGTTAGCACTATGTAGACTTAGTCTTTTCTATCCATTTAAAAATAAATTTAATCCATTATCTCAAGGAGCACTTATCTATGTGGATCTTATTCGTGGAACACCAGCAGTTGTTCAATTAATGGTTTTAGCTAATATAGTTTTTGTAGGTAGTTTGAGAGATGTACCTATATTAGTAGTTGCAGGATTGGCATTTGGATTAAATAGTGCAGCTTATGTAGCAGAGATAATAAGAGCAGGAATAGAAGGTCTTGATAAGGGACAAAGTGAAGCAGCAAGAGCTTTAGGAATGAATTATTTTGTTACAATGAAAGAGGTAATAGTACCACAAGCAGTTAGAAAAATTTTACCAACTTTAGTAAGTGAATTTATTACACTTTTAAAGGAAACTTCCATTGTAGGATTTATTGGAGGAGTAGATCTACTTAGATCAGCGAATATAATTACCAGTCAGACATATAGAGGAGTAGAACCACTCATAGCAGTTGGAATAATCTATCTAATATTAACTAGTGTATTTACTAAATTTATGAGAAAGATAGAGGAGAAGGTGAAAAACTAATGATTAAAATAAATAATTTATATAAAAGTTTTGGAAATTTAGAGGTGTTAAAAGGAATAACAAAGGAGATAAAAAAAGGAGAGGTAGTAGCAGTAATAGGGCCCTCTGGATCTGGAAAATCAACTTTCTTAAGATGTATCAATATGTTAGAAGATATAACATCGGGAGATGTTATTATAGAAGGAAAAAATATAACTGATCCTAAAGTTAATATAAATAAAGTTAGACAAAATGTAGGAATGGTATTTCAACACTTTAATTTATTTCCACATAAAACAGTATTAGAAAATTTGATGTTAGCTCCTATGAAAGTAAAAAAAATGAAAAAAGAAGAAATAATAGAAAAAGCAAAAAAATTATTGAAAAGAGTGGGATTAGAAGATAAAGAAAATTCTTATCCAGATTCATTATCAGGAGGACAAAAACAAAGAATTGCAATAGCAAGAGCATTGGCAATGGAACCAGACACACTTTTATTTGATGAACCTACTTCAGCTTTAGATCCAGAAATGGTAAGGGAGGTATTAGATGTAATTAGAGATTTGGCAGAATCTGGAATGACCATGATAGTTGTAACCCATGAGATGGGATTTGCTAAGAGTGTTGCTAACCGAGTTTTCTTTATGGATTTTGGAGTTATCTTGGAAGATGCTGCTCCAAAAGAATTATTTGAGACTCCTAAACACGAGAGAACCAAAGAATTTTTAGATAAAGTATTGAATCATTAAAAAAATAAACTTAATAAAAAATAAATTTAATTATAAGATGGAGGAATTAAAATGAAAAAGACTATGAAATTAATAATAGCAATAATGGTAGGAATATTTATGGTAGCTTGTGGAAATAAAAGTGAGGAAAAAGTAACTAAGATTTTTGTTGGAACCAATGCAGAGTTTGCTCCATTTGAATATTTAGAAGATGGAAAAACAGTGGGATTTGATATGGATCTTATTGCAGCGATCTCAAAAGAGATAGGTGTAGAGATGGAGATCAAAGATATGTCTTTTGATGGTTTATTACCAGCATTACAGGCTAATAAAGTAGATATGATAATAGCAGGGATGACAGCTACTGAAGAAAGAAAAAAAGCAGTAAACTTTAGTGAAGCTTATTACAAAGCCAATCAAGTTATTATAACTACAGAAGATGCAAAAGATATTCCAAATTTTGAAGGATTAAAAGGCAAAAAAGTAGGAGTAATATTAGGATTTACAGGGGATATAATTGCAAGTGAGATAGATGGAGTAGATGTAAAAAAATATAATGCCGGTTATGCTTCTATTATGGATTTAAAAGCAGGAAAGATAGATGCAGTGGTATTAGATGGAGAGCCAGCTAAGAATTTTGTAAAAAATAATAAAGGTATAAAAATAACTTCTGCAGAAGGAGAAAAAGAGGAATATGCAATGGCAGTATCTAAAGATAATACACAATTATTAGAAGATATAAACACAGCTTTAGCAAAATTAAAAGAAGATGGAACATATGATGAACTATTAAAAAAATGGTTCTAATAAAATTATAAGATGAGGGATTAAAATGGAAATAAACAGGACTATTAAAAATTAAATAGAAAAGAAACTATGCTAATCTAACAGGAACTCTGTAGAAAATGGCAGGGTTCCTTTTTTATACAAAAAAATAAAAAATTTGGAGGAAAATATGATAACAAAGGCAGAAATTTTTTATCTGAATCATATAGATGAATTAATGAAATTAAATTATTTTATCTACAAAAATCCAGAATTAGGAAATAAAGAGATAAAAGCAAGAGATGCTCATATAGATATTTTAGAAAAAAAGAATTTTCAGATAGAAAAAGAATTTGTAGGAATAAAGACAGCTTTTAAAGCTACTTATACTTCTAAAAAAGATGGTCCTAAGATAGCTTTTTTAGCTGAATATGATGCACTACCTAAGATAGGACATGGATGTGGACACAATATATTAGGAACAGCTAGTACAGGAGCAGGACTTATATTAAAAGAATTTGTAGATGAATTAGGTGGTGAAGTAATAGTTATTGGAACACCAGCAGAAGAAAGTGATGGAGCTAAGGTAGATATGGCAAAAGCAGGAATATTTAAAGATATAGATATAGTTATGTCAGCACATCCTACAGGAGAATTTCATATGGAAAGTGGAAGTTCTCAAGCTATGGAAGCTATAAGGTTTAAATATTATGGAAAAACTGCCCATGCAGCAGGTGCTCCTCACTTGGGAATAAATGCTTTAGATGGAATAATAACTTTATTTAATAGTGTTAATGCTATGAGACAACAAATTTGTGAAACTGATAGGATCCATGGAATAATTACAAATGGAGGGGAAGCTGCAAATATAATTCCAGATTTTTCTTCAGCAGATTTTTATATAAGAAGTAGTAGTGATAAAGAATTAAAAATTTTGTCAGAGAGGGTAAAAAAATGTGCCGAGGGAGCTGCTCTTGCTACAGGAACTAAATTAGAGATAGAAAATTATGAATATAGTTTTAAAGATCTTAGAACCAATAAAAAATTATCTGAAGTATATACAAAAAATTTAAAACTTTTAGGTATAAAAGATATAAAAAAAGGAAAGAAAGCAGGATCTACAGATATGGGAGATGTGAGTTATTGTTGCCCAGTTATCCATCCATCTTTTCCTATAAGTGAAGGGAAATTAATAGGACATAGTATAGAGTTTGCTCAAGCTAGTATTACTGAAAAAGCTTATGAAGGAATGAAGGAAGCTATCTTATCTATGGTGATGACATCGGTAGATATAATTAAAGATAAAAATCTTTTACAAGAGATCAAAGATGAATTTATAAAAAATAAAAATTAAAAAAAAGGAGAAAAATAATGAAAAAATTAATGGTAGGAATTTTGATGGTAGTTGCTCTAATAGGATGTGGAGAAAAAAAAGAAGTAGAAAATACAACAACTAAAGAGGTAAAAAAAATATATGTTGGAACCAATGCGGAATATAAACCTTACGAATATATTGAAGATGGAAAAATGACAGGATTTGATATTGAACTTATGGAAGCCTTAGCTAAAAACTTAGGATATGAAATAGAATGGAATAATATGAGTTTTGATGGTCTACTACCAGCTCTTCAAACACAAAAGATAGATATGGTAATTGCAGGGATGTCTCCTACAGAGGAAAGAAAAAAAGCTGTAGACTTTACAAATATATATCATAGTGGAGGACAATCTGTTTTGGTAAATAAAGATGATATAGATATTAAAACAGCGAAAGATTTAAAGGGGAAAAGTATAGGAGTACAACTTGGAAGTCTTCAAGAAGGTATTGCTTCAAAGATAGAGGGAACAGAGGTAAAGTTTTATAACTCTTTTACAGGAGCAGTCTTAGAACTTAATGCACAAAAGATAGATGCTGTCATAGTAGGAGATATTGTAGCTGATAATTATTTGAAAAATAATAAAAATTTAAAAAAAATAAGTTTATCAGCAGAGCAACAAAAAGGAACTAACGGTATAGCTATAGCTTTAGAAAAAGGTCATACTGAACTACTTAAAAGTTTAAACGACGGAATAGAAGAATTAAAATCAAATGGAAAATATCAAGAATTATTAAATAGATATTTTGGTGGATAACTTATATATATATATAAAATAATAAAAAATTTAAAAGGAGAAAAAAATGAAACTTTGGGGTGGAAGATTCAATAAAGAAACAGCAAAAATATTAGAAGAATTTAATGGATCTATAAATTTTGATAAGAGGATGTATGAAGAGGATATAATGGGAAGTATCGCTCATTCTAAGATGTTAGCTAAACAAGATATTATAGAAAAAGAGGAACAATTAAAGATAGAAGATGGACTCTTACAGGTATTAAAAGAAATAAAATCAGGAAAGTTTATATTTGATTTAAAAGATGAAGATATCCACATGGCTATTGAAAAAAGGTTGATAGAGATCGTAGGAGAGGTAGGAGGAAAACTTCATACAGCAAGAAGTAGAAATGACCAAGTAGCTTTAGATATCAGAATGTATCTAAAAAAAGAAAGCAAAGTAATAGAGGAACTATTAGTAGAACTATTAGAAGGTTTAGTAGAAATTGCCAAGAAAAATAAAGATGTTATCATGCCTGGGTATACCCATATGCAAAGAGCACAACCTATTTTATTTTCCCATCATATGATGGCATATTATGAGATGTTTAAAAGAGATCTTGAGAGACTAAATGATTCTTATAAAAGACTCAACGTAATGCCTTTAGGAGCTGGAGCCTTAGCTGGTACAACTTATAATATTGATAGACATTTTGTAGCAAAAGAATTAGAGTTTCCTGAAGTTACTAAAAATAGTTTGGATACTGTAAGTGATAGGGATTTTATAATTGAATTAAATTTTATTATATCTATGATATCTATGCATATGTCTAGGTTAGCAGAAGAAGTAATAATGTGGTCTACGAGTGAATTTTCTTTTATAAACTTAGATGATGCATATTCTACAGGGTCTTCAATTATGCCACAGAAAAAAAATCCAGATATAGCAGAACTAATCAGAGGAAAAACAGGAAGAATTTTTGGAAATTTAATGGGAATATTAACTGTTATGAAGGGCCTTCCAATGGCTTACAATAAAGATACCCAAGAGGACAAGGAGGGAATTTTTGATTCTATCGATACTATAAAGATATCCCTTATTATATTTAAAGAGATGTTAGTCACTATGAAAATAAATAAAAAAAATATGGTAAAAGGAATTGAAAATGGATTTATAAATGCTACAGATGTAGCTGATTATTTAGCTAAAAAAAAGTTGCCTTTTAGAGAAGCACATAGAATAGTTGGGGAATTAGTTGTGTATTGTGAGGTAAATAAAAAAAGATTATCTGAGTTAACATTAAAAGAATTTAAAGGATTTAACGAACTATTTGAAGATGATATAAATGAAAAGATAAGTATAGAAAATTGTGTTAATGAAAGAAAAAGTTATGGAGGGACAAGTGTAGAATCAGTAAAAGTGCAAATAGACCAGGCAAATATATTTTTGAATAATAAATAATAGGAGGAAGTAAATGAAAAAAATAATGAAATTAATGATGGTATTAGTATCGATGTTGGTAATTGGTTGTGGATCGGAAAAGACAGCAGAAACAAAAGAAGAAAAAGTTTATATAGTTGGAACTGCACCTAATTTTGTTCCATTTGAATATATGGAAGGAGATAAGATAGTAGGTTTTGATATGGATCTATTAGATGAAATTGGAAAGGAAAGTGGATTAAAATTTAAAGTAGTTGGAATGGATTTTAGTGGGCTTTTACCAGCATTACAAACTAAAAAAATTGATTTGATTGTAGCTGGAATGTCAGTTACTGAAGCTCGTAAAAAAAATGTAAACTTTTCACTACCTTACTTTGATGTAAGTCAAGTAATTATGGTAGGAGAAGGAACTAAAGATATAGAAAAAGAAATGGATATAGCAGGCAAAAAAATAGGAGTAGTAATGGGAACTACGAGTGATACTTTAGCAGATGGTTTTGCTAGTAAATTAGATGGTGTAGAAGTACAAAAATATAATAAACTACATGAAGCTGTATTATCACTTCAAGCTAAGAAGATAGATATGATTATACTTGATTATCAACAAGCTAGTAAAACTATTGAAAAAAATAGCGGATTAACATTGGCGACACATGTATTACAATCTGAAAACTATGCAATAGCTATAGGAAAAGAAGATGTAGAATTATTAAACAAGATTGATAAAGCATTAAAAAATATAGTTGATGGAAAAAAATATAACGAATTAGTAAAAACATATATCAAATAAGGGGGATAAAAAAATGAGTAACAAAACAGAAAAAGTAGTATTGGCGTATTCAGGAGGATTAGATACATCTATAATAGTACCTTGGTTAAAGGAAAATTATGATTTAGAAGTTATAGCGGTCTGTGTTAATTTAGGACAAGAAGATGATATGGAAGATGTAAAAATAAAAGCTATTGCATCTGGTGCTTCAAAAATTTATGTTGAAAATGTAGCGGAAGAATTTGTTGGGGAATATGCTTTTAAAGGTCTAAAAGCTGGGGCAATATATGAGGATAAATATTTATTGGGAACAGCTTTTGCAAGACCACTTATAGCTAAAAAATTAGTGGAAGTTGCTCATAAAGAGGGTGCAACTTATATCTGTCATGGTTGTACTGGAAAGGGAAATGACCAAGTTAGATTTGAAGTAGGAATAGCTTCTATAGATCCAAGTATAAAGATAATTGCTCCTTGGAGAGAATGGGATATAAAATCCAGAGAAGATGCTATAGATTATGCTGAATCTAAAGGAATCAAGTTAAGTGTAACAAAAGAAAAGATCTATTCTAGAGATCAAAATCTTTGGCATATAAGTCATGAAGGTGGAGACATAGAACTTTTAGAAAAAGAGCATAGTGATGATCTTTATATGATGGTAAAATCTTTAGAAGATGCCAAAGATGAAGCTGAATATGTAGAAATAGATTTCGAATCAGGGATACCAGTAAGTTTAAATAAAGAAAAATTATCTCCAGCAGAACTTTTAATTAAATTAAATGAAATAGCAGGTGAGCATGGAATAGGAGTAGTTGATATTGTAGAAAATAGACTTGTAGGAATGAAATCTAGAGGAATCTATGAAACTCCTGGAGGAACAGTTTTGTATGCAGCTATAAAGGAATTAGAAAGCATTTGTTTAGATAAAGAAACCCAAGCTTTCAAAAAAAATATAGGGCAAAAATATGGAGAACTAGTTTACAATGGATTATGGTTTACTCCTTTAAAAGCAGGATTTGATGCATTTGTAAATGAAGTTTGTGAAGTGGTAACAGGAACGATAAAATTAAAATTATATAAAGGAAATATAAAAGTTGCAGGAAGAATATCTCCTAATGCACTCTATGATGAAGGAGTTTCATCTTTTGGAGCCAGTGACCTATATGATCATCATGATGCAGAAGGATTTATAAAATTATTCTCCCTTCCAAGTAAGATCAGAGCAATGAAAGGGTAAATAAAATCAAAAAATATAAATATTAAAAAAACGGGTTATATTTATCCCGTTTTTTTAATGTCTAAAATTTTAGTTTTATTCCAATGTGGCCAAAACTTCTTCTATCTCTAAAATAATAAAATTTTTATTTGAATCAGGAATTTTTATTCCAGAATAAGGTTTAAAAAATACCTTATCTCCTAATTTTATTTCTTCTGTAATATCTCCAATCGCGACAACTATACCTATACTAGAAGAGTTTATTTCTCCTGTTTTAGGTAGTATAATTCCGCTAAAAGTTTTTTCTTCTATTTTTAAAATTTCTATTAATATTCTATTTCCAATTGGTTTAATTTTCATAAATATATCTCCTTTCTAATTTTTTTTAATATTATATTTTATAAATAAGATTTGAAGAATCAAATGGTAGATGTGCATATTCATCACCATATACCTCTTTGATATGGTCAATAAAATCTTTTAATTTAGATGAAACGACTTGATTTTTATGCAAAACACAAGCGAGAATTCGATATGTTTTATGTTTACTTTGAATACGGTAATAGTTTATTTTATCGTGTCCTTTTTCAGCAAACCAATAAGGAACAATAGAGAGACCTAGTCCATCTTCTACTAGAGAATGACTACTGTACCAGTTAGTACAATTAAAAATAATATTTGGATCATAACCAGCTTCCTCAAAAAATGGAGTAATAAATTTAATATAAGGTGGAGTAGACAATGAGATAAATGGCATATCTTTTAGAACAGATAGATTTGCATAGTTCTCTGGACTACTTTGGTTAATTAATTTATTAGCTATATGATTTTTAGGAACTGCAAGATAAAATTCTTCTTGACGAATAGTTGTATAGATTAAATCAGGATGAAAATATAATGCAGGGATGAGTAAAAGGGTTATTTTTTTTTGTAAAAGTAATTCAATCAATGATTCTACTGTATTTTCAACTATTTGAACGTTTAGAGATGTTAAATCTGATATGTTTGACATAATACTATTTAAATATTGTATGGTATACCCTGTTGCCCAACCTAATTGAATATCCATGACTTCTGAATTAGCAGTGTCATTTGCTTTTTTTAACATAGCATTATATTGTTCTAAAAGTACTTTGCCTTCTTCTAATAAAATTTTTCCAGCTTTTGTGGGGATACATTTTCCATTCTCTCTATTATATAAAAGGAAAGAAAGTGTAGACTCCATTCTTTTAATATATTGAGTTAATGCAGGTTGACTAATATATAAAACTTTAGCAGCCTTTGAAATACTTCCTTCTTGTTCAATAGCAAGCATAATTTTTAATGTTTTTAGTTCTATATCCATTTGCATAATTAATACCTCCCTTTAACATATAACATTTTGTTATAGGTTTATATTATATATTGATATTATTTAAAAATCAATGATTATGTTAAAATTATCTCAATTCAAGTTAAAGAGAATGTTTTTCAATCAAAAGTTTTAGAATATGTATTTTCTTTTGGATATTAAACGATTATCTTTTTTTAGGAATTAGTATTGTTTGAAATTTATCGGTTATATAAAAAATATGAATATGAATATAAATAATAATATAAAAAACGGGAGGCAACATTATGAATAATTATGATTTTAATTTAAAAGATAAGGTAGCAGTAATTACAGGGGGAGGGGGATCCCTTGCAGGAGTTTTTGCAAAAGCATTATCTTCTAATGGAGCAAAAGTAGCATTATTTGATATCAATAAAGAAGCAGCAGATATAGCAGCAGCAGAAATAGTAAAAGCTGGAGGAATAGCAAAAGGTTATAAAGCAGATGTACTTTCAAAAGAAAGCATATTAGCGGCTTATGAAGAAGTAAGAAAAGATTTTGGTACTTGTGATATTTTATTAAATGGAGCAGGAACCCATCATCCTTTAGCAACTACAGGACATGGACAACTTACAGAAGAAAATATGGTAGATGGAAGTAGAAGTTTTTTCGATCTTGATATAGAAAAAGTAGAATGGGTAAACCGTTTAGATTTTATAGGTACATTTATTCCAACACAAGTAATTTGTAAAGATATGGTAGGAAAAAAAGGTTGTTCGGTAATTAATATTTCATCTATGAATGCAATTAGTCCAACAACAACAGTTCCTATCTATTCAGCAGCTAAAGCAGGAATAAGTAACTTTACATCGTGGCTTTCTACTTATTTTTCATTAGTAGACATACGTGTAAATGCTCTAGCACCAGGATTCTTTGTAACAAACCTTAATAGAAATATTATGTATAAAGAAGATGGAACATTAAGTAGTCGTTCAGAAAAAATTCTTGCAGGGACACCGATGGGAAGATTTGGAGATCCAGAAGAATGCGCCGGGACACTGCTTTATTTAGTAGACCCAAAACTTTCAGGATTTGTAACAGGAGCAGTTATACCAATTGATGGTGGGTTTAGCTCTTACTGTGGTGTTTAAAATTTAAAAAATAGTATAAATTATTAATAGGCTAAATTATTTTTTATTTAATAAAAAATAATCTAGCCTATTTTATATTTTCTTTAATTTTGTACAAAAAATCATTTATTTTATCAAATATAACATATAATTACATTTAATATTTTTTAATTAGTATTAAAGTTTTTATTTTTAATATAAAAAAATGTTGACATAAAAATATTTAACTGGTATTATATTTCTTAATTACTAAAAGGGGAGGAAAAAAATGATTTCAACTAATGTTTTATCTATGAATTTATTATTATTGCTGCTGGTCTTATTTGTCTTAAATCTCAATCAATTAAATAAATTTAAAATAATATTAGAGAAATTGTGTGCTTTTAAATAAGTAGTTCTATTTTAGAATGAAATAAATAAAACTTATAAGTAGTAGCTAATATTGTAGGCTGCTTTTTTTATAAAAATAAATAAATTTAGATGAAATAAATATTTTTTTAAATTTAGGCAGCTAATATTGTTAGCTGTTTTTTTTATAGCTTAATATTGAGTTAGATCAAGGATGAAAATAATTATAGAGATGAAAATATAAAATAATTTTGATTATTAAAAAAAATATTAGAGGCGGTGAAAGAAATGAAAGAGATAAGCGGAGCAGAAATAATTTTAGAAGTTTTACAACATCATAATATAAATACGGTATTTGGATATCCAGGTGGATCGGTATTACCTCTTTATGATGCTCTTTACTCTTATAAAGATAGGATAAACCATATTCTGACAAGGCATGAGCAAGGAGCTGCTCATGCAGCAGATGGATATGCTAGATCTAGTGGTGGAATAGGAGTTTGTATAGTTACGTCAGGACCTGGAGCAGCCAATACAATTTCTGGATTGATGACTGCATATATGGATTCTACGCCTATGCTTGTTATTACAGGACAAGTATCTAGTAAAAATTTGGGGACAGATGCTTTTCAAGAACTAGATATAATGGGAGTAACAGATTCCATTACAAAACATAATTATTTAGTACGTACAATAGAAGAACTACCACATGTGTTAAGAGAAGCAATTTATTTAACAAAAAATGGTAGACCAGGACCAGTACTTTTAGATATACCAAAGGATATACAGATGACTAAGATGAGTTACGACAAATTTAAAAGTGATTTTAACAACGAAGATAATCTAACTTTAGATTATAAATATGTATATGAAAAACCTAAAAAAAAAATTATGGATCAATTTTTAACGATGATAAAGCAAAGCAAACGACCAATAATTTTAGCTGGGAACGGAGTTATGAAATCAAATTCTTCTTATGAACTTAGAGAGTTTTCAAGAAAGTTTGATATACCTGTAACAACAACTCTTTTAGGATTAGGGATTCTTCCAGCAGATGATAAGTATAATTTACATATGTTAGGAATGCATGGAACAGCTTATGCAAATTATGCTGTTGATGAATCAGACCTTGTAATAGCTTTAGGAATGAGATTTGATAATAGAGTAACAGGAAATATAGAAAGATTTTGCAAAGACGCAAAGATAATTCACGTGGATATTGATGAGGCAGAAATAGATAAAAATAAACGTGCAGATCTTCATATAGTTGGAGATGTTAATCTAATTTTAAAAACTCTTTTGAAATATCAAGAAGAGGATAAAAATGAGAAATGGATGGAAAGAGTAAAAGAACTTAAAGAAAAATATCCATTGGATAGAAAATTTTCAGAAAATTATATTACATCTCAATATCTTATCTCAAAAATAAGTGAGTTGACCAAGGGGGAAGCTATTGTATGTACAGACGTTGGACAACATCAAATGTGGAGTGCTCAGTATTATAATTTTAATACTACGAATAGTATAATTACTTCAGGTGGAGCTGGGACAATGGGATTTGGTCTTCCAGCAGCTATAGGTGCTAAACTAGCTAATCCTCATAGAGAAGTTATAGCTATAGTAGGTGATGGAGGATTTCAAATGAACTCACAAGAACTCATGACTATCTCTGAATATGATTTAGATATAAAAATAATTATTGTAAATAATTCATTTCTTGGAATGGTAAAACAATTACAAGAAGTTTTTTATGAAAAAAGACACTCCTTTGTAAAATTAGAAAAAAATCCTGATTTTGTAATGCTTGGACGAGCATATGGAATAGATTCTCATATTGTGGATACTCCTAAAAATTTAGATGAGATTTTAACAAAAATATTTTCTATTAAAAAAGCAACTTTAGTTAATTGTATTGTATCTAAGGAAGAAAATGTATTTCCTATGATACCTGGAGGAAAATCAGTAGATGAAATGATTATGTCTGGGGAGGAACTATGAAAAAACACCAAATTTTAATGATGATGAAAGATAGGCCAGGAATATTATCTAAGGTTACAGGATTATTCTCAAAAAGAGGATTTAATATAGATGGAATAACTTGTGGAGTGAGTGAAGATAAGGAATATTTTAGGATGACAATTACTATTATTGGAGATAGAGATTTTGTTGAACAAGTTAGAAAACAAGTAGCTAAACTCATAGACGTAAAAGAGGTAGAAATTTTAGGAGAAGAAAATGTAGTAAAAAGAGAATTAACTTTGTTAAAAGTTAATTCAAATTCTGAAAATAGATTAGAAATAATAAAAATAGCTGAGATTTATAGAGCTAAAATTATAGATATTTCCCATGAAGCACTTATTATAGAGCTTACTGGAGATTCAAATAAAGTAGAAGGATTGATAAGTGTCATGGATAAGTTTGGAATATTGGAAGTAACAAGAACAGGAATAAGTGCTATGCACAGAGGAATTAAACTTTAGGAGGTAGAAATATGAAAGAATTACAAATTTTA
>DDQV01000168.1 GCA_002342785.1 Fusobacteriaceae bacterium UBA2433
TTTTTATATTTAAAAAATATATTTTAGTAACAAATTTAACGATTATAAAATATTTTGTTTTTTTATAGAACATAACCTTAAATTTTGTGTGTAAAAATAGAATTTTTTTTAAAAATACGTTCGGAAAAAGTTGACTTTTTGTTTTATTTTTAGTATAATTTTATTACTTCAAAGGAGACTTTGGATAACCATATAGAGCTTAATCCCCCCTTTTTAAGACTATATGTATCAATTGAATTATTGGTAAAAAAAGTTTACATGTGGTAAACTTTTTTTATTTTTAATTTATGTTTTGCCCTATCTCAAATTATGAGATAGGGCTTTTTTGTGATAAAATAAAAAAGAACAGGGAGAAATAATATGAAATTTGGTTATAAATTTGCTATGGTAGAATATAATAAAATAAAAAAATATTTAGAAAAGTATGGATATAAATGTGAAGTAACAGGAAGTTTAAGAAGAAAAAAAGAAAAAGTAGGGGATGTAGATATAGTAGTAAAAGAAAATAAGAAAATAAATATTGAGAATTTAAAAAGAATAGAGAAAAAAGTGTTGGAAATAGTTTCTAAATATAGCGAAATTGAAAAGCGAATAAATTATTATGAATTTTTATTAAAAAGTGGAATATCTATTCATATAATCCCTGAAATCTCAATGTATTTTAATTATACTCTTTGGAATTCTACAGGACCTAAACTACATGTAAAATTAATAAAAAATATTTATAAAGAAAGAAAAATAGAAATAAATATGAAGAATACAGTTGAAAAAAAAATATACCAAAATATAGACATAAAATACTTAAAACCAGAGGAACGATGAAAGTTCCTTTAGAATGGATCAAATAAATATTTAAATTTTATAGAATTTTAAATTATGATAACTTCATAATGAGGATGGAGAGAAAATTATGACAAAAAAACAAAAAATAATAAAAATAATAAAAATACTTCATGAAAAATTTGGAAATCCAGAGTGTGCATTGAAGTATAAAACTCCTTTCGAATTATTGGTGGCTGTGAGTTTATCAGCTCAATGTACAGATAAGAGGGTAAATATGGTAACAGAAGAGATGTTTCGAAAAAAAGGAATTAATACTCCAGAACAATTTTCAGAAATGGAGTTAGAGGAGATAGAAACTTTGGTAAAAAGTACAGGATTTTATAGAAATAAAGCTAAAAATATAAAAAAAACTAGTAAAATTTTATTGGAAAAATATAACGGAGAAGTTCCTCAAGAAATGAAGGAATTAGTTTCTTTAGCGGGAGTGGGTAGAAAAACAGCAAACGTTGTTCGAGGAGAAATATGGGGATTGGCTGAAGGGATAACCGTAGATACTCACGTAAAAAGATTAACAAATTTAATAGGACTAGTAAAAGGGGACAATCCTATAATTATTGAAAGAGAATTGATGAATATGGTTCCTAAAGAATATTGGATAGATATATCTCATTATTTAATATTGCAAGGAAGGGATATTTGTATTGCTAGAAGACCTCAATGTGAAAAATGTGAAATAAATATTTTATGTAATTTTGGAAAAAAAAAGAATAAAAATAAGAACTTATCATGAATAGCATAACAATATTAAGGGTTTAAAAGTTTCGACTTTCAAACCTTTGGGACACCAAGCATTATGTTGACATAAAAACTAAAGAATGGTAATATAGGGTATATAAAATAAGGGGTGACGCTATGAAAAGAGTTTATTTAGATAACAACGCTACAACAAAAACGGATGAAAGAGTATTAGAAACTATGCTACCTTATTTTTGTGAGGTATATGGAAATGCTCACAGTATGCATAGTTTTGGTCAAGAGGCAGGAATAGCTTTAGATTTGGCTAGAGAAAATATCTCGAATATATTAAAAATAGAAAAATCAGAATTAATTTTTACTGGAACAGGTGTGGAAGCTAATAATTTAGCTGTAAGAGGGATAGCAAGAGCATATAAAAGAAGAGGAAATCATATAATTACAAGTGCTATAGAACATCCAGGAGTTAAAAATACGTGTCAAGATTTAGAAAGAGAAGGATTTGAAGTATCTTATATACCTGTAGATGAAAATGGTGTACTCATGATAGAAGAATTAAAAAAGGCTATTAGAAAGGAAACAATTTTAGTAACTATTATGCATGCAAATAATGAAACAGGAGTAATACAACCTATAGAGGAAATCTCTAAAATAACTAGAAAGAATAAGATTGTATTTCATACTGACTGTGTTCAAACAGTTGGAAAAATCCCGGTATATCCTAAGGAATTAGGAGTAGATTTGATGACTTTTTCAGGACATAAATTTAATGGTCCTAAAGGTATCGCTGGATTATTTATTAAAAATGGAATCAGATTAGGAAAAGTTATTACAGGTGGAGGTCAAGAAAGAAAGATAAGACCTGGTACAACTAATTTAGCAGGAATAGTAGGAATGGCTAAAGCATTGGAATTAGCTACTACAAATATGGAAGAAAAAATGAAAGAAGAAGAAGAATTAAAATTATTTTTTGAAACAGAAATGGTTGCTAGAATTCCAGAAATTAAAATAAATGGTAAAGAAACAAAGAGACTTCCAGGGACTTCAAGTATAAGTTTTAAATATTTAGAAGGAGAATCAATTCTATTAGGTTTAGATTATAAAGGAATAGCAGTAAGTTCAGGCTCAGCATGTTCTTCAGATGACTTAGAAGCTTCTCATGTACTATTAGCAATGGGAATAGAAGTTGTAGATGCTCATGGTACTATTAGATTTTCGTTAGGAAAGTTTAATACTCGTGAAGATATAGAATATGTAATAGAAGAAGCTCCTAAAGTGATAGAAAAACTAAGAGTTATTTCACCACTTTGGAATGAATTTCAATTAAAAAAATAAATAAAAAAATAG
>DDQV01000149.1 GCA_002342785.1 Fusobacteriaceae bacterium UBA2433
TTATATATATATATATATATATTTGTCTTTATCATAAACCAACTAAATAATGTGTAATTATTAAAATAATTGCCATCTCACTAGATAAATAGAGAGGGCAATTATTTTTTTAGGGTCAATATTATTATATTTTAGAATAACAATAATAACAAATGGATATTCAATCATTACTAATTATTTTTTTCACTAAAAAATAAAAGTGTTCATTTCACACGTCCTAAAATAAAAATTTGTGTTCGTTTTTAGGTTTGACAACTTTTTTTTACAATGATATTATTTATTTATTAACAAACACAAGATTTTGTTTTTAATTATTTAATATTGTATTTATATAGGGGGAATTTTATGGAAAATTTAATTAATCAGTTAAATGGCATTATATGGTCACCGATGCTTGTATATCTTTGTTTAGGAGCAGGACTTTTTTTTACCATAAAAATTGGAGGAGCTCAATTTTTAATGATTAAGGAAATGATAAGATTACTTTTGGGAAATGATATAAAACCTGGGGAAAAATCTAAAGATTCAATAAGTGGATTTGAAGCTATGTGTATGTCAGTTTCTGGAAGGGTAGGTACAGGAAATATTGCAGGAGTCGCTACGGCAATTGCCCTAGGTGGTCCTGGATCTATATTTTGGTTATGGGTTATCTCACTTTTAGGTGCTGCCTCATCATATGTCGAATCTACATTAGGACAACTATATAAAGAAAAATTTGAAAAAGGTTATAGAGGTGGTCCAGCTTATTATTTTAAAAAAGGTTTATTAGGTGGAAAAACTTGGTATGGAAACCTGTTTGCAATTGTAACTGTGACAGGTATGTCGCTATTTATGCCTTCTGTACAAGCTAATGTAATTGCAGGATCTATGCAAAATGCAATTGGACTTCCTACATGGGTAAGTGGATTAGGTATAATAACACTACTGGCAATAATTATATTTGGTGGTGCTAAAAGAATAGCTAAATTTGCAGGGGTAGTAGTTCCATTTATGGCTATAGCTTATATTATAATTGCTCTTATTGTATTAGTATTGAATATTGGAGATATTATTCCATCGTTATCATTAATTATTAGATCTGCATTTGGTCAAGAGGAAGCTTTTGCTGGTATTGTGGGTACTGCTGTTATGTGGGGAGTTAAAAGAGGAATTTATTCAAATGAAGCTGGACAAGGTACTGGTCCTGCTTCTGCTGCTGCTGCTGAAACTTCGCATCCTGCTAAACAAGGACTAATACAAGCTTTTTCAATCTATATCGACTCTATATTTGTCTGTACAGCAACTGCATTAATGATTATAATTACTGGTGCTTATAAAGTATTCAGTCCTAACGGAAAGGAAATATACTCAGGCCTTGGAACTACTGCAGAAATGACAGCTTCTAACATCGGTTCACTTAACACGACTGTAGCTTTAGATGCTGGTATAGGTTATGGAGCATATATCGTGGCAATAACTATAATGTTCTTTGCGTTTACAACAATCTTAGCTTATTTTTGGAACGGAGATTCAGCTGCAATCTATTTATTTGAAAAGAAAGCTTCCGGTAAAATAATTAGAAAAATGTTAAATGTAGTATTTTTAGTATTTGCATTTTTAGGTTCAATTATGTCAGGTGGTATGGCTTGGACGTTAGGAGATATTGGTGTAGGAATGATGGCTTGGGTAAATATAATTGGTATCTTAATTATGTATAAACCAACTATTATATGTTTAAAAGATTATCAAACTAGATTAAAAAATGGAACTCAAGATAACTGGGATTTTAACCCAAATAAAATTGGGATCGAAGGAAATTTTGAACTTTGGGACGATATAAGAGTAAATGGTAGAGATTTAGAACCCATAAAAGTAGTAAAAACAAAATTAAAAGCTAAAACAGAATTAAAAACTGAATATTAAAATTTAAAGTCGTAAACAAATAATTTTGTTTATGACTTTTTTATTGTATAATTAATCATAATAAAAAATTAGGAGGAAATACTATGAATAATTTTGATAACTATGCCAAAGATTGGAATACAGAGACGAGAATAAAATGTAGTCACACCATTGCTAATTCAATAAAAAATAATATAAAATTAAATAAAAATATGGATATTTTAGATTTCGGATGTGGTACTGGATCATTAATTTTTCCTTTAATAGATAAAGTTAGAACAGCTCATGGAATAGATCTTTCTTCTAAAATGTTAGATATTTTAAAAGAAAAAAGTAAAAATCATAAAAATTTAACCACTGAACTTTTAGGAATATTTGAACTTTCTTCAGTCTTCGATTTAATTATTAGTTCTATGGTTATGCATCATATTGAAGATATAACTAAACTAGCAAAAAAACTATATGATTCTTTAAATCCAAATGGAGTAATAGCACTTGCAGATTTAATGGAGGAAGACGGTTCATTTCATAATTCCATGGATGGTGTTTTCTCTTTGGGATTCTCAAATGAATTTTTAGATAAAGTTTTTAAAAGTGCAGGATTTAAAGAAATTAAAATAATTGAAAATGTCTTTACTGTAGAAAAAAACTGTAATAAATATTCATTATTTTTACTCATAGGAAAAAAATGATAAAAAAATACAAGATAAAAATTGGAAAAAACGAGCAAGAAATTATTATAATAAAAAAATATATAAAAAATATTTCCCTTCAAGTAAAACCATCTATGGAAATCATTTTAAATATTCCTATGAATATTTCCTATTCTTATGGATTAAAATTAATTGAAGATAAATATACTTGGATAGAAGATAAATTAAAAAAATATATATCTTTATCTAATAATGAAGGAGTTTATTATCTAGGAAAATTATATCCTTTAAAAAAAGAAAAAAATTATATCTCTATACAAATAGAAATAGAAAATATAATTTCTAATAATCCTAATACTATTGATCTAGTTTTAAATCAATGGTATCAAGAAAAAATAACAAATATTTTAGAAAAATTCATTAAAAAATATAGTACACTTATGGATCTTTATCCTAAGAAAATAAAGATAAAACCATTGAAATCTGCTTGGGGAATTTGCTATTCCTCTGGGACTATTACTTTTAATTTAAATCTTATAAAAGTTCCATTAAACATTATCGAGTATTTGGTCGTACACGAACTTGGTCATCTAAAACACCCTAATCATTCAAAAGAATATTGGAAATATATAGGAATATATATAAAAAATCCCACATCTTATCGTAGATGGCTAAGAAAAAATGGATATAAATTCATATAAGGAGGAAAACACATGGGATAGATAAACTTATTCAAAAAAAAGAAGATGTTGCATATAGAATAATTATAAATGATTTTAAAAAAAATGTTGATTCTAATATTACTAAAGAAAAAATTAGTAAAATATTTAAAATTAAAGGAAAAAGATATGAACGTCATAAAATTTTAGATTTAAATTTTACTCATACTGATAGTAAATGGATAAAGGTTCTCTTTAAAAATTGTTGCTTCAACTGTGGAAGTAAGAAAAATTTACAAATAGATCATCATCTACCCCTCTCATTAGGATATGGTTTAAAATTTGACAATAAATATAATGCGGTTCTTCTTTGCAAAAAGTGTAATAATAAAAAAAGTAATCTACTCCCTTCAAAATTTTACACTTTATCTCAACTTAAAATTTTAGAAACAACTTATCATATTGATACTCATAAAAAAAAATATCTAGATAATTCTAAAAATATAGCTATTGAAAATCTTATAGATATTTATGAAAAACAGTTACAGAATAAATCTTTAATCTATTTAAATTACTTAGATCATCTATGGAATTCAAAAAAATATCTAGATAAAAATCAAAAAAAATTATGAAATGGTTTAATATTAAAGTATAATAAGACTATAAAAATAAAAAGCGAGGTGATATTATGGAATTAAAAAAAGAGCTCGGTTATATGGACGTATTTAGTATTTCTTCTGGAGCAATGATAAGTTCTGGTATATTTATATTGCCCGGAATAGCTTTTAGTAAAGCGGGACCAATAATGATTTTAGGTTATATTTTAGGTGGTCTAATTGCTTTTACAGGAATATTATCGATTATTGAACTTACTACTGCAATGCCAAAAGCCGGTGGAGATTATTTTTTTATTGTAAGAACTCTCGGTCCTTTAATAGGAACGATTTCTGGAGTCCTCAGTTGGTTTGCAATTTGTTTAAAAACTGCTTTTGCGATATTTGGTATAGCAGGGGTTATGGGTGGACTGATTTACGGGAATAATTTAGATCACCATACTTTAGTATTGATCTCTGCCATTATTACTTCTATATTTTTACTATTAAATATCATAGGAGTTGAAATTGCCAGTACCTTTGAAATTATTCTTGTTATAGGTCTACTTTTATTAATGGGAATTTTTATAGCTCTCGGTATATTTAACATTAATATTGAATATTTTTCTCCTTTCGTTCAAGTCTATGATCTAGTCGATAATAAATTTGAACTAATTGCTAGTGGTGGAACTTTTTCCTCTCTTGCTGCAGGAGTCACAATATCTACAGCAGCTTTTATATTTGTATCCTTTGGTGGACTTTTAAAAGTTGCCTCTATCTCAGAAGAAGTCAAAAATCCAAAAGTTAATATTCCTAAAGGAATGATCTCTTCAATCTCAGTTATCACATTAGTCTATGCTGCTACATTATTTGTTACTGTAGGAGTCTTACCCGGAAAAGATCTGGCTAATTCATTAACTCCCATAGCTGATGCAGCAAGAATATTAGCTGGAAAACCAGGATATGTTGTTCTTACTATAGCATCTCTTTTAGCTTTTATCTCTACTGCTAACGCTGGAATTATGGCAGCATCTAGATATCCATTAGCAATGAGTCGAGACAAATTATTTCCATCTTTTGTAGGAAAAGTTAATAAAAAATTTAAAACTCCTACAGTTGCTATTATTTCTACAGGGATACTTATAATTTCTTCTCTATTATTACCTCTAGAAACATTAGCCAAAACAGCATCTGCTGTTATATTAATGACGTATGTTCTTACTAATCTATCTGTTATAATTATTAGAGAAAGTAATTTATCTAATTATAGACCATCTTTTATGGCTCCTTTATATCCATGGATCCAAATATTTACTATATTTGTATTTTCATATTTTATAGCTAAACTAGGAGTATCAGCTATAGAATCTAGTCTAGGGCTTGTTCTTATAAGTTTAGGTATATATTTTACTTATGGAAAGAAAAATTCTAGTAAGGAATATGCACTTTTGCATCTTTTAATAAGAATTACTGATAATCTCAAATTGGGACATAATTTAGAATCTGAACTTAGAGATATTATTCATCAAAGAGATGATGTTGAACTTACAGAATTTGATAAAATCGTTATGGAAGCTCCTATCGTAGATTTAAAAGATTCAATTAATCTAAAGGAATTAATTAAATTAGAAGCAGAAAAATTTTCAACTATCTTAGGAAAAAATATTTTAGAATTAGAAAATCTTTTTATCGAAAGAGAAAATGAAATAACTACTGCAATATCTGGTTTCACAGCTATTCCACATATTGTTTTAGAAGATATAGATACATTCCATATGGCTGTATTTAGATGTAAAGATGGTATTAAATTTAGTAAAACAAGCCCAGAAATAAAAGCTGTGTTTTTATTCGTTAGTAGTCCAAAATTAAATAAATTGCACTTACAAACTCTCGCATCTATCGCTACATTAATTAGAGATAAAGATTTTCAAGAAAAATGGTTAAATGCAAAAGATGAAGATTATTTAAGAGATTTAATATTGCTTAGAAAAAGAAAAAAAATATAAACATCTAAAAAACACCATGAAAAATTTCATAGTGTTTTTTAATGTATTTTAAATTAAATATTTTTAAAAAAAAATTTAGATCAATATATCTAATAAATATCTGATGTTTCGCGGTAACCAT